>NZ_DLSO01000114.1:16711-39108 GCF_002500165.1 Gordonia sp. UBA7860
ACCGGGAGCCTCTCTCGTGTCGTCTCGAGCCTGTTTCGTGTCGTCTGGAGTCAGACCAGGGTTCCCGCGTCGACCGTCCCGACGTCGAGGCCCATCCGATTACCCTCGGCTCGCACCTGCGCAATGGCCCGCATCTTGTTCGACGCGTCGAGCGCGGCCACCTTGTAACCCTCGGCCAGGGTCGGATAGTTGAAGACGGCGTCGACGAGGTAGTCGATCTTTCCGCCGAGGCCCATCACCGTCTGGCCGATGTGCAC
This sequence comes from Gordonia sp. UBA7860, assembly GCF_002500165.1. Lineage (NCBI taxonomy): Bacteria > Bacillati > Actinomycetota > Actinomycetes > Mycobacteriales > Gordoniaceae > Gordonia > Gordonia sp. UBA7860. The sequence goes on from NZ_DLSO01000114.1 coordinate 16,969, forward strand.
GAGTTCGGCCGCATTGCTACCGAACGCGTGCACGCCGAGAAGCGTCCGTTCCTCGGCGTGCACGAGCAACTTGAGGAGCCCGTAGGAGTCGCCCATGATGGCGCCTCGGGCGAGTTCGCGATACCGCGCGACGCCGACCTCGAACGGCACATTCGCAGCGGTCAGTTGATCCTCGGTCTGACCGACGTAGCTGATCTCCGGGATGGCGTAGATGCCAATGGGCTGCAGGTTGTCGTCCGTGGCACCGACGGGCTCGTCGAAAGCGTGATACGTCGCGCGCCTCCCCTGCTCCATCGACGTCGCGGCCAGGGCCGGGAACCCGATGATGTCGCCGACGGCGTAGATGTGGTCGGCCTCGGTACGGAAGTCGGAGTCGACGGTGAGCCTGCCACGTTTGTCCGCGGTCAGGCCCGCCGCCTCGACCCGCAACTCGTCGGAGACACCTTGGCGCCCGGCGGAGTAGAGCACGGTGTCGGCGGGAATCTTCTTGCCGGACGCGAGAATCGTCAGCGTCCCCGACGGATGGGTCTCGACGGTTTGTACCTGCTCACCGAATCGAAATGTCACGCCCCGCTCGCGCAGTTGGTACTGCAGCGCTTCGACGATCTCTCGGTCGCAGAAGTCGAGCATTGTGGGCCGTTGCTCGATCACGGTCACCTTGGTGCCCAGTGCCGCGAACATCGACGCGTACTCGATGCCGATCACTCCCGCCCCGACGACGACCATCGAGCGCGGAACCCGGTCGAGCGCCAGGATCTGATCGGAGTCGACGACGGTGGTGCCGTCGAAGTCCACCGAGGGTGGGCGCGCCGGACGCGTGCCGACGGCGATCACGAATTTGTCGGCGCTCACCCGTTTGAGATCGCCTGTTGCGTCCTCGATCGCTATTTCGTTGGGACTCGTGAAGTACGCACTACCGAGCAGCATGGTCACACCATTGCGGGCGAGCTGACTCTGAATGACGTCGATTTCCTTTCCGACGACGTGCATGGTGCGGGCCGAAAGATCAGTGACCGTTATATCCGATTTCAATCGATACGATTCGCCGTACATTTCGCGTTGGTTGAGGCCGGTCAGATACAGGACCGCCTCACGAAGCGTCTTTGACGGAATCGTGCCAGTGTTGATGCAGACGCCACCAACCATGTTGCGCCGCTCCACAATTGCTGCCCGCTTACCGAGCTTCGCGGCAGCTATGGCCGCTTTCTGCCCAGCCGGTCCAGAACCGATGACAACGATGTCGAAATGATCCACGGGGTCCGTCTTTCGCTCGTTTGACGCCTGACGACCCGTCGCGGGTCTGTGATCAGTGTCGCTCAGCGACCGGGTTCGCACGACTCGAGACGCAGACCGGGGCAAAGGTTGCACCGACCTGTAACCACCGGGCCAACTCCTGGCAGCCCGTCGTCTCAGGATCTGTGACGAGGCGCCGATACGGCTCCCGGCTGTACGCGGTGTGCCTGCCACCGTCGCGGTTGGTGATCACAAGGCTGTGCCACACGATGAGAGCTGGGAGGTATCGACGCACCGCACGCCATGCGGCGCGAACGCGGCGAACGTCCCGGCTCCACTGGGTCGGTCGAAGTGATGTACGCGCGGCATTCTGAAAAGCGTTGTCCCGCAGGATCGCGAGCATGTCGAGAATCCATCGGATTGGTCGACGGAACTCGAGCGTTGGCGTCAGATCGGCGATGTCGCGGATCAGCGAATCCGGTTCTGCGTTGCAGATCATGTCGGTAGGTGCACCGACCCACCACGCGGGAATCTGATCCGGCAACCGCGGCCCCTCCCCCGCGACGCCCCATCCGGAACAACCGGTGACCACGCCGGGCGGTTGGTGCGGATCGGCGACGAAACCAAGCCCCAGAACACGATTCAGTGCCGGATCACCGTCGAGTTGCAGTTCGTGCACACAACGGCGGACGACGACGGCGCCCTGCGAATACCCGACGACCATCACGACTCCGCTGGTCTGCGCCAGCTGGTGGCGGAGCGCCAGGACACCCTCGGCCACACTGTCTGCGTAACTCATGCCGTCTCGACCGTTCGCAGGCCCGTAGCTCGCCGGGTAGCCCACCCACCGGGACATGAAACGGGCGTCGAGATCATCGGTGACGGCGGCGAGCATCCCGGTAACCGCTGTTCGCGAATCCCCTTGGTACGACTCACCGGTTCCCCCGACCGCGAGGACCGTGATGCGATCGCCCGTAAACGCCGGGGCCGTTACGTCATAGCCGATCAGATCACGTGCGTCTGCCGCCTGCCGAAGATCTGTGTACTCCATGGGTTCCATGGTCGGCGCCGCCGATGAGAACAGCGCCCAACGACACTGAACTTTCTCTGTGAGACCGCAGGTCAGAGTCGCGCAGATCACGTCAGATCAGGTTGATTTACACAGAATTAACGCGAACACTGGATAGGGCAGTTCGTGAAGCGACCAATCTCGACGGTCGAACATCTGACTGCACCACCGAACAAGACGCCTGATACGAAGAAAGCAGCAATTCCGATGTCTTTCGCACGATTCCGTGCACAGCTCCACAATTCCTCTGACCGTCGCAGGCTCTACGACCGGATCAACCGGGTAGCCGCCGATTCGCAGCGCGACGAACTGTTGATCATGGCGCAGCGCGCCGAGCAGCGCACTCACTGAGTCACACATCTCGAGCCCGTAGTCACTGACTGCGGGCTCCGTCCTGTCGCGCGTCCCTTCTGCCCGACATCCGTTATGTCTCACGTCACTGCCGAGCAGCCGATCACGACTGACAGACCGGACACCAGAACAGGTTTCGACCTTCCAGTTCGCTGTGCGCGATCGGCGTTCCGCAGATCCTGCACTTCTCTCCCGCGCGCCGGTACACGTAGGTGCGCGGGCGCTTGGTGGCGTACGACGGTGCACCGTGATCGTCCTCGGGACGTACCACATGGATTCGCCCGCGGCGGACCCCGACCTTCATCAGCGCGACCAAGTCGCTCCAGAGGGCATCGAACTCGTCAGCGGTGATCGACGTACCCGGCCTCATCGGGTCGATTCCGTTGCGGAACAACACTTCTGCGCGATACACGTTGCCCACTCCCGCGATGACCTTTTGATCCATCAGGAGCGCGCCGATCGGTCGACGCGACCGCGCGATGGCCGCGAACGCCCGCGACGGGTCGGCGTCGGACCGTAGCGGGTCGGGGCCGAGCCGCGCGACTAGTGCGTCGAGGTCTTCGGGCGTGTACAGCTCGCACGCGGTTGGGCCACGGAGGTCGACACCCGTCGACTCCCCGACGATCCGCATCCGCACCTGCCCAACCGGCTCGCCCATCGGGACAGCCAACTCGGTGAACGCGCCGTAGAGCCCGAGGTGAACGTGCAGTAGTTGGTCACGTCGACCATCTCGGTAGCGCTGCACGAGGTGCTTGCCCCACGCTTGAGCGTCGGCGAAGACCATTCCGTCGACGACGCTGGCTCCCTCGGCGAACCGACCCTGTGGCGAACTGACCGCGACGCGCTGACCGTCGAATAGTTTTCGTTGGCGCCGCGCGATGCGGTGCAGGGTATGGCCTTCAGGCACGGCGCCGTCTGCCGGTCATCGCCGTCTGCCGGTCATCGGTGTCAGCGAGGGTTCTCGACGATCAGGACTCGGGCAGCGCCGGCGCGACGCCGGTCTCCTCGTATTCGCTGAGGATGTCGATTCGACGCTGATGACGCGGTTCCTCGGAGAACGGCGTGTCGACGAAGGCGTCGACGATCGCCAACGCCTCCTCGGTGGTGTGCATGCGGCCACCGATACCGATGAGCTGGGCGTTGTTGTGCTGGCGGGCGAGTTGGGCGATCTCGACGTTCCAGGCGAGCGCACACCGTGCACCCTTGACCTTGTTCGCGGCGATCTGCTCGCCATTGCCGCTACCTCCGAGCACGATGCCGAGGCTGCCCGGATCGTCGACGGTCTTCTGGGCGGTGGCGATGCAGAATGCGGGGTAGTCGTCCTGTGCGTCGTACACATGAGCGCCGGAATCGATCACTTCGTGCCCGTTTGCCTTGAGGTGTTCAGAGATCTTGGCCTTGAGTTCGAATCCGGCATGGTCGCCACCGACGTATACGCGCATAGCGACCACTATAGATTGAAGGCCGTGGACGACTCATCGCCTATTCCGAATGTGCCAGGACTTGCTGATCCGGCGCCGACGACATCCCACTACGACCCCAACCGACGGTGGCTGACGCCGGCCAAGTACGCGGCAAAGCCGCGACTACATCCGTGGGAGATCCCGACGCTCGTCGTGCTGATCCTGCTGTCGCTGATCGGCTACGTGACCATCTTGGTGCTGGTGATGTTCGGTGTGTTCAATCAGTTCGCGCTGCTGGCACTCGCGCTGCCATTGCTGCTGTTCCTCATCCGAGGCATCACCTATGCCACTCCCCGCGCCAACGGCGTTCAGATGACGCCGACGCAGTTCGTCGAGGGATACCGGATGGTCGTCGAAGCGGCGGCCCGCTACGGACTCGAGTACGTGCCCGACGCCTACGTCGTGCTCGGCAACGGGCAGATCAACGCGTTCGCGTCAGGCCACGGTTTCCGACGCTACGTCGTCGTCTACTCCGACCTCTTCGAGATCGGCGGTAGGGCACGAGATCCCGAGGCGCTGCGATTCATCATCGGCCACGAGGTCGGTCATATCGCCGCGGGGCACACGTCGTACTGGCGACAACTCGCGACGAGCATCGGCATGCAGATCCCCATACTCGGCTCGCTGCTGTCGAGGGCCCAGGAGTACTCGGCCGACAACTTCGGCTACTACACGCAGCCCGACGGTGCGCCGCGGGCAATGGGCGTGCTCTCGGCGGGCAAGTACATGCTGCGCGCCGTCGACTTCGACCAACTGGCCGACAGGGCAACACACGAGAAGGGTTTCTTCATCTTCCTCGTGAATCTGCTTGCGTCACACCCGGTTCTCACGTGGCGCGCGGCAGCACTGCGTGATCGCACGCGCGCCGGCGCGATCCTGTTCCGCCCGAAGACCATCGTGCGAGGCGTCGGCAGCGGCAACGCGGTCCCCGTCACGCCACCGCCGCACCCTGCCGCCGTGGCCGCAGGGTCGCTGCCGAACGGGCTCGAGGCTCCGCCCAAGTTCTGAGACCGGGGTTGGTTCTCGCATCAGGCGACGAGAGCCGGTTCAGTCGAACTGCGGATCCTCGTCGCGGCTGCGCTTGAGTTCGAAGAAGTGCGGATACGACGCGAGTGCGACGGCGCCATCCCAGACGGTGCCCGCGGTCTCACCGCGCGGAGTCCGGGACAAGACCGGGCCGAAGAAGGCGACGCCGTTGACGTGGATGGTCGGCGTCCCGACGTCGTCACCGACCTTGTCCATGCCCTCGTGGTGGCTGGTGCGAATCCAGTCGTCGTACTCGGTGGAGTCCGCTGCCTTCGCGAGCTCGGGATCGAGGCCCAGTTCATCGAGCGTCTCGGCGATCACGACGTCGAAATCCTTGTTGCCCTGGTTGTGGATTCGGGTGCCCATGGCCGTGTAGATCGGCGCGAGGATGTCGTCGCCCTTCACCGCTACGGCCGCGGCTATGACGCGGACCGGCCGCCAGGCGTTCTTGAGCGCTTCGCGGTAGTCGTCGGGGATGTCGCGGCCCTCGTTGAGGACGGCGAGACTCATCAGGTGGAAGTTCACGTCGACGTCGCGCACCTTCTCCACCTCGAGAATCCACCGCGAGGTGATCCAGCACCACGGGCACAGTGGGTCGAACCAGAAATCAATACGATCCTTTTGCGACATCTGCACACATTCCCTTCGACATGGCCAACGCGTATCGGTCGTTCACACCCAACAGGTCGTTGAAGAACCATCAGGTCTTTGCACCAGCAGCACTTTCAACCAACGACCGTCCGCAACGATTCCACGCCGACGTTACGCGGCTAAGCTGGCGATTGTGACTGCCCCGAATCTGACCCGAGACCAGGCGCGGGAACGTGCCACCACCATCGACGTATCCCACTACGACGTAGAACTCGACCTCACCGACGGCAGCGGCAAGCCCGGAGAGAAGACTTTCCGCTCGACGAGCACCGTCACCTTCACCGCGACACCCGGCTCGCAGACCTTCATCGACCTCGTCGCGCCGACGCTCATCTCGGCCACGCTCAACGGAAAAGAACTCGACGTCAGCGGCTTCGACGAATCGGTGGGACTCACCCTCGCCGATCTCGCCGCGGACAACGAGCTCGTCGTCGTCGCCGACTGCGCCTACTCACACACCGGTGAGGGGCTGCACCGTTTCGTCGATCCCACCGACGATTCCGTCTATCTCTACTCGCAGTTCGAGACCGCCGACGCCAAGCGGATGTTCGCCTGCTTCGACCAGCCCGATCTCAAGGCGACCTACACGATCACCGTGACCGCGCCCGAGGACTGGAAGGTCATCTCCAACGCGCTGACCGAGTCGATCGACGGCGGAGTGCACCGCTTCGCCGAAACCCCGGTCATGAGCACGTACCTCGTCGCGTTGATCGCGGGGCCGTACGCGGAGTGGACAGACACCTACACCGACGACCACGGTTCGATCCCGCTGGGGATCTACTGCAGGGCGTCCCTCGCGGAGTTCATGGACTCCGAGCGTCTCTTCACCGAGACCAAGCAGGGATTCTCCTTCTACCACAAGAACTTCGGCATCCCCTACGCCTTCGGCAAGTACGACCAGCTCTTCGTGCCTGAGTTCAACGCAGGCGCAATGGAGAACGCGGGCGCCGTCACGTTCCTCGAGGATTACGTCTTCCGGTCGCGCGTGACCAACTACAACTACGAGCGACGCGCCGAGACCGTCCTGCACGAGATGGCGCACATGTGGTTCGGCGACCTGGTCACCATGAAGTGGTGGGACGACCTGTGGCTCAACGAATCCTTCGCCACGTTCGCATCGGTGCTGTGCCAGTCGGAGGCAACCGAGTACACCAGCGCGTGGACGACGTTCGCCAACGTCGAGAAGTCGTGGGCCTATCGCCAGGATCAGTTGCCCTCGACGCATCCCGTTGCCGCCGACATCCCTGACATCGCCGCCGTCGAGGTCAACTTCGACGGCATCACCTATGCCAAGGGCGCATCCGTGCTCAAGCAGCTCGTCGCCTATGTCGGAGTCGACGACTTCCTCGCGGGTCTGCGCGACTACTTCACCGCGCACAAGTTCGGCAATGCGACGTTCTCGGATCTGCTTGCCGCGCTGGAGAAGTCGTCGGGTCGCGACCTCTCCGACTGGGGCAGCCAGTGGCTCAAGACCACCGGCATCAACGTCATCCGCCCCGACTTCGAGGTCGACGACTCGGGCGCGTTCACCCGCTTCGCCATCATTCAGGACGGCGCAGCTCCCGGCGCAGGCGAGACACGCGTGCACCGCATGCGCGTAGGCATCTACGACGACAACGCATCCGGCGCTCTCGAACGCGTCCAGAGCGTCGAACTCGACGTCGAGGGCTCGGTCACCGAGGTCGCCGATCTCGTCGGCGTCCCGCGCGGAAAACTGATTCTGCTCAACGACGACGACCTCACGTACGCGTCGGTGCGCCTCGACCCCGAATCGCTCGAGACCGCCACCGCACGCATCGGCGACATCACCGACTCGATGCCACGCACGCTCGTGTGGTCGGCCGCCTGGGAGATGACCCGCCAGGCCGAGATGAAGGCGCGCGACTTCGTGGCGCTCGTCAAGCACGGCATCGCCGCGGAGACCGAAATCGGTGTGGTGCAGCGTGTTCTGCTGCAGGCGACCACCGCGATCGAGTCGTACGCCGACCCGGGGTGGGCCGCGACCGTCGGCTGGCCGGGTTTCAGCTCCCGACTCCTCGAACTCGCCCGCGCGGCAGAGTCGGGTTCCGACCATCAGCTCGCGTTCATCAACACCCTGCTCGCGGGACGACTGTTCGACCAACAGATCGCGGTGGTGCGGGCGCTCCTCGACGGCGACGACCCCGCCGACCACGGTCTCGCAGGTCTGACCATCGACACCGACCTGCGGTGGAAGCTGGTGCTCGCGCTGGCGACTGCGGGAGCCATCGACAGCGACCCCTCGAATACACCCGTCATCGACGCCGAGGCCAAGCGCGACAACACCTCTGCGGGTACACGGCAGGCCGCCACCGCGCGTGCCGCGCGTCCGCTTGCCGAGGCGAAGGCCGACGCGTGGTCGCAGGCGATCGACGACGACACGCTCTCGAACATCTACACGCGAGCCGTCGTGGCCGGGTTCGACCGTCCGGGCCAGTCGGAGTTGTTGTCGCAGTACGTCGACAAGTACTTCGCCGCGGTTCCGGAGGTCTGGAGCCGTCGATCGAGCGAGGTCGCGCAGACCGTCGTCAACGGACTGTATCCGTCGTGGGAGATCACACCCGAGGCGCTGGCGAAGGCCGACGAGTTCCTCTCCAACGATCACCCGGCAGCACTCAAGCGGTTGATCATCGAGGGTCGCGCCGGTGTCGAGCGCTCGCTTCGCGCACGAGGCTTCGACACCGAGTGAGAGTTCACCTCGTCCACGTGTAGCGAATCTGGGGGCGGCCCGCCCCGCCGTACTCGGTGACCCTGCGCACCGTGCCGGCGTCGGCGAGCCGCTCCAGATACCGCCACGCGGTGACTCGCGAACTACCCACTCGCGCAGCGACTTCCGATGCGGTCAGTCCGTCGGGTGCATCGCGAACCGCCCTTCCGACGGCGTCGGTGGTGTCCGGTGCCATGCCCTTGGGTGCGCCGCGACGCGGGTCGGCGGTGCGCAACGCGGCAAGCGCGCGGTCGACGTCGCGCTGGCTCACCGCGTCGCCGTCGCCCGCAACGGTGTCGCGGTAGCGCAGGTAGTGCTCGATCTTCTCGGCGAAAGCCGCGTACGAGAACGGTTTGAGCAGATAGAGCAGCGCGCCGTGCGCCACTGCCCGGCGGACCGTGGGCAGGTCGCGCGCCGCCGTGATGGCGATGATGTCGGGATCGGGCCGCAGCCCGGACAGAGCGGACGCGAGGTCGATTCCGCTCGCGTCGGGCAGTCCCAGATCGAGCAGCACGAGTTCGACAGGCGCACCTGCCGCCACAGCCGCGGCAGCCGCACGGTGCGCGTCCTGCGCGGTGCCCGCCGTCGCCACCACTTCGAATCCGCCGATCCGGGCGAGGTAGTCGCGATGCGCTTGCACGAGTAGTGGCTCGTCGTCGACGATCATCACGCGTATCACCACGACCATTCTCCGCTCGGTATCTCGGCAGTGACGACCGAACCGTACGTGTGCTCGGATCGCACGGTGCCGCCGTGTCGGTTGACGACGTGACTCACCAGGGCAAGGCCAAGACCTCTGCCCTGCTCATCGCCGCCGGACTTCGTCGAATATCCTCTACGGCAAGCCCTTTGGAACTCGTCGTCGGTCATCCCCGGACCGCTGTCGGCAACGACGATCTGTAGTGATCCGTGGGTCGAGGCCACCGTGACCTCCACCCACGGGTCATGTGGATCGCAGGCGTCCAACGCATTGTCGATCAGGTTTCCGACGATGGTGATCATCTCGTCGGTGGTCAGCGGGGAGGCATCGACCGCGTCGAGAGCCGACTCTTCCGTCAACGTCATGGAGATTCCTCGTTCTGCTGCCTGTGCCGACTTCCCGAGCAGAAGCGCGCTGAGGGTGGGGTCACTGATCGTCTCCGATACGCGATCGACCAGTCGCTGCGAGAGGGCGAGATCGGCGGTGGCGAGATCGGCGGCGCGTTCCGCGTGGCCGGTTTCGATGAGCGCGACCATGGTGTGCAGCCGATTGGCCGACTCATGCGCCTGCGACCGGAGAGCCTCGGCGAAACGCGAGAGCGAATCCAATTCGCCTATGGCAGCCGACAATTCGGTTCGATCTCGGATCGTGACGACGGTCGAACCGGGCCTCGTCGACACCGGAGCTCGATTGACCACCAGCACCCGGCCCTGATCGACATACAGCACGTCGGTGAGAGGCTCTGTGCCGAGCAGGAATTCGGGCATCTCGTCGAGTTCACCGACGTCGCCGCCACTCTCGCCGGCCAACAACCGACGCGCCTCGTCGTTACACAACGCGATCTCGCCGTCGTCGATCACCACGAGTCCCTCCTTGACGGAATGGAGCACCGCGTCGTGATGGTCGTACATGACGCGTAGTTCTCCCGGGGCCAGACCACCGGTGAGCCGCAACAGCCGTCGTCGGATGAGCCAGAGTCCGCCGAGAGCGGCGACGATGGCCACCAGCCCGATCGACGCGATCAACGGCAGTTGATCGAGCCACTCGTCGGTGAGCGTGGACTGCGTGATCCCGACGGCAACCATCCCGACGATCACGCCCTGGTCGTTGCGCACAGGTGCGATCGGACGAATCGACGGCCCCAGCGTCCCGGTGTAGGTCTCGGTGTAGACCTCGCCCCGAAGCGCCTGGCTGGTCGATCCCAGATAGCGCTGCCCGATGAGCGCAGGCCTCGTATGGGTGTAGCGCACACCGTCGGTGTTCATGATGGTGATGAACGAGAGGCCGGTGACCGAACGGATCTCCTCGGTGACCGGCTGCAGGCTCGCGGTCGGGTCGGGAGAAGCCAGCGCGCGGGCCGTCGAAGGGGCATCAGCGATGCTCACCGCTACGGAGGTGACCTGCTCACGCGCGGCACGCACTCCGTCGAGCCGCGCATCGAGCAGGGCGAGTGCCGCTGCAGCCACCACGATCACCACAACGACGGCCAGCTGCAACGCCACAGCCTGACCGGCGAGTGTCCGGGGACGCCACCGCGGCATGCCCACACCGTCCCTTCTTCCGCGACCGCCCCTACGGCAATCGCCATCGAGTTCACCACGGTGATCGCCTGAACGAAATGAACTCATTGGTGACCCACATCACGGTGCTGACCAACAATCTTTCACAGCGGGTGCGCTTCGAAGACGTCGACCTGCATCACAGGAAGGACAGCACGATGAATCTGAGACGACGACACCCAGACGGCGCGTTGGCGACCGACGAGATCCCGACAACGCCGCCCAAGAAGCGTGACAAGACGCACTGGCTGTACGTGGCGGTCATCATTGCCGTCGTCGGAGGTGTGGCGGTCGGCCTCATCGCTCCCGGTGTGGGCAAAGACCTCGGGGTACTCGGCACCATGTTCGTCAGTCTCATCAAGATGATGATCGCGCCGGTCATCTTCTGCACCATCGTGCTGGGCATCGGTTCGGTCAGAAAGGCCGCGACCGTCGGCAAGGTCGGCGGACTCGCCTTCGTCTACTTCCTGGTGATGTCGACCATCGCACTCGCGATCGGACTCGTCGTCGGAAATCTGATCAAACCCGGCGACGGCCTCAACATCACGGCGACCGCGGACAAGGGTTCGGCATTGGCCGAGAAGGCCCACGAATCCGGCGGACTGATGGCGTTCGTCGAGGGGATCATCCCCGATTCGCTCCTGTCGGCGCTCACCTCGGGCAACGTCTTGCAGGCACTGTTCGTCGCGCTCCTCGTCGGCTTCGCCCTGCAGGCCATGGGTTCGAGCGGAGAGCCGATCCTCGCCGCTGTCGCCTACATCCAGAAGCTCGTGTTCAAGATCCTCAGCATGATTCTGTGGCTCGCCCCGATCGGCGCGTTCGGCGCGATCGCCAACGTCGTCGGGCAGACCGGCTGGGCCGCGGTCGGGCAGCTGTTGATCCTGATGATCGCCTTCTACCTGACGTGCCTGGTGTTCGTGTTCGGCGTCCTCGGCGTGATCCTGCGGTCGGTCGCAGGCGTGTCCATCTTCCGACTCGTCCGCTACCTTGCCCGTGAGTACCTGCTGATCTTTGCCACCTCGTCCTCCGAGTCGGCGCTACCCCGCCTGATCGCCAAGATGGAACACCTCGGCGTCGAGAAGTCCACGGTCGGCGTCGTCGTTCCGACCGGCTACTCCTTCAACCTCGACGGCACAGCCATCTACCTCACGATGGCGTCGATCTTCATCGCTGATGCGATGGGTGCACCGCTGTCGATCGGAGCGCAGATCAGCCTGCTGGTCTTCATGATCATCGCGTCGAAGGGCGCCGCAGGCGTCAGCGGCGCCGGGCTGGCAACTCTGGCCGGCGGACTGCAGGCCCACCAGCCGGCCATGCTGAACGGAGTCGGACTGATCGTGGGCATCGACCGCTTCATGTCCGAGGCTCGCGCCGTCACCAACTTCTCGGGCAACGCCGTCGCGACGATCCTCGTCGGATCGTGGACGGGGACCATCGACAAGAATCGGATCGACGACGTGCTCTCCGGCCGCGCACCGTTCGACGAGAACGACATGGTCGACGACCATCTTGGAAGCTCTCCAGCGCGGCCCGGTACGAAGAATGAGGACTCGACCACCGTCGCGCCGGCTGAGAAGGTGTCCGCAGAGAAGCCACCGGTCACCAGAGACCTGGTTGCACAGTAGGTACCGACGCAGCAGCGACAGCACAAGAGAATGGCCCGGGAGTTACTCCCGGGCCATTCTCGTTGGTTCTTTCTTGTCCAGCTGCTGAAGTTCTTCGGTGTCGCAGCTTCAGATGGGTGCTGCTGCCGTCGCCATAACGTGCAGCGCGGAGACGAGTCCGTCGATGAGCTCGTTCTGACGGAAGCTGCCGATGGCGGCGGTCACGCCCAGATCGGCGACGCGATCATTGATGCGGTCGGCGACCTCGCTACCCGACACCACCACGACGTCATGCGTATTGGGTGACACCGCGAGCAGTGTGCCGTATGCGGGCTCGGGAGCTGCCTTGAGCAGCACGTTGCGCGCATCGGCGACCGGATCGGTTCCGAGTTCTCCGATGTAGACGGAGAAGCGGACCAGCGCCTTTTCGGTCGCGGCGTGGATCGCGTCGTCGAGTGCGATCAGTTCATCGCGGGAGAAGGGAGGGGTCGTCGCGGTCTGACCGGGAAAGCGGGTGGACGAGACGCGCCCGCTGTTGGTGATGACCGTGCCGACGGGCAGCGCGGAGGCCGCGATGACCTCGTGCGATCCTTCGGAACCTGTCGTCTGCGAAATCTCACCACTTGGCACTGGCCGAGCCTCCATCCACATCATTCGGTTCCGCGTGACGCGGTAACGCAATCGGTTCGATCTCCGTTGCGGAGAAGAGCAGCGGTCCACGGTCCCACTTCTGGTCGAGCGTGTATTCCTGCTGCTTGGGATACTTGACGCCATTCGAGAATGCCATCGAGACCACGCACGCCAGGGCGAAGATAACCACCAGGACCGTGACAGGCACTCCGATGTAGGCGATCCAGTTGTCCATGAGACCCTTCCGATCGGTAAACCCTCTTGCCGCACGGCCGGTGAGCGCGCGTTGACACGTTCACGCCGCACAGGTCGTGTGATCAATTTAGCCCACACCACAGCCGTTCGGGCACCGACCCCTACGGTCTGTCGTAGACGCGTCCGGAGCGCTGTCGCGGGCGCCTTCTCGCGGCAATGTTGAGACCACAGCGCACGGTGGGGACAATGGGTCGGGTGAGCGGCAACATCCCTGCCGGCGGCCAGCCGGCGAACACCCAGGTCCATCGTTCGTTCTACGACGAGGTCGGTGGCCACGAGACCTTCGAGAAGCTGACCAGCGTCTTCTATCGAGAGGTCGCCGCCGACGAGATCCTCCGGCCGATGTACCCCGAAGAAGACCTCGGCCCTGCCGAGCGTCGACTCCGCATGTTCCTCGAGCAGTACTGGGGAGGCCCGCGAACCTACTCCGAGGAACGAGGCCACCCCCGACTGCGCATGCGCCATCAGCCGTTCACCATCGGCCCGATCGAGCGCGACGCGTGGCTGCGCTGCATGCACACCGCCATCGCGTCGATCGACGACGACACCCTCGACCCGCCCCACCGCCAGGCGCTCGTCGACTACATGGAGATGGCCGCCCAGTCGATGGTCAATTCACCCTTCTGATCTCGCCTGCATCAATCCGACAGATCGGACACGACGCGCCGATGCCACCTGGTCTTCTACGGGAAAACACAGGTAGGGCAGAATTGTCGCGGTGAGCGACGAGACACCCGACGACCTCAGCGACGACGCACTCGACGCCGACGGCCAGGACGTCATCGAGGCGAACGATGTCCCCGAGAACGATGTCCCCGAGAACGATGTCCTTGAGACAGAAGGAGTCGCAACTGTCGCGACCCAGCTCGACCCTGCCGACGACACCTGGTGGCGTTCGGCGATCTTCTACCAGATCTATCCCCGGTCGTTCTCCGATCTCGACGGCGACGGCGTCGGCGACCTCGCCGGGGTCATCGACAAGCTCGGCTATCTCGAGCTGCTCGGTATCGACGCGCTGTGGTTGAGCCCGATCATGCGCTCCCCCATGGCCGACCACGGTTACGACGTCTCGGACCCGCGCGATATCGATCCACTCTTCGGCGATCTGGCGACGTTCGACGAACTGATCGCCGAGGCGCACGATCGCGAGATCCGCGTGACCATGGACCTCGTCCCCAACCACACCAGCGACAAGCATCAATGGTTCATCGACGCACTGGCGGCGGGACCGGGCAGTCCCGAACGTGCGCGGTACATCTTCCGTGACGGGCGGGGCGAGAACGGCGACGAGCCACCGAACAACTGGGTCAGCATCTTCGGCGGACCCGCGTGGGACCGTGTCATCGAGCCCGACGGCACGCCCGGACAGTGGTACCTGCACATCTTCGCGCCCGAGCAGCCCGACTTGAACTGGGAGAACCCCGAGGTCTTCGACGACCTCGAGAAGACACTGCGCTTCTGGCTCGACCGCGGCGTCGACGGCTTCCGCATCGACGTCGCACACGGCATGGCCAAACCCGCGGATCTTCCCGACATGGATGTCGAGGCTGCGGGCCTCCTGGTCAACCGTGACGACGACCCGAGGTTCAACAACTACGCGGTCCACGACATCCACCGAAAGATCCGCGCGGTCATCGACGACTACCCCGGTGCCGCGAACGTCGGCGAGATCTGGGTCGACGACAACGAGCGATTCGCGGAGTACCTCCGCCCCGACGAGCTGCATCTGGGCTTCAATTTCAGACTCGCCAAGGCACCGTTCGACGCAGACGCCATCCGCGATGCGATCGAGAACTCCCTCGACGCCGTGCACAGCGTCGGCGGAACACCGACCTGGACGTTGTCGAATCACGACGTCGACCGTGAGGTGACCCGCTACGGTCTGGCCGGTGCGATCCCCGACAGCGAGACTCCCGACGGCGAAACACCGGACAGCGACACTTCTGACAGCGACACTTCTGACAGCGAGGCACCAGAAGCCGAGACACCGGAAGCCGAGCCGGCGCCCCACGCCGACATCGAGCTGGGCACTGCGCGGGCACGGGCGATGGCGCTCGTCGAATTCGCGCTTCCCGGTTCGATATTCATCTACAACGGCGCAGAACTCGGCCTGCCCAACGCCGATCTGCCCGACGACGCGCTGCAGGACCCGGTCTGGGAACGCTCCGAACACACCGAACGCGGGCGGGACGCATCACGGGTACCGCTGCCGTGGGAGGGCTCCGAGCCGCCGTTCGGTTTCTCGACGAATCCGCAGACGTGGCTTCCGATTCCAGAGTCGTGGGCGGAGTTCACCGTCGAAGCCGAGCTCGAGGACATGAACTCGACGCTGTCGCTGTACCGCACGGCCATCGAATTGCGTTATGAGCGTGAAGAATTCGCAGGCGATGACATCGAGTGGTACGGCGCCCCGACGGGGTGCCTGGCATTCCGACGCTCCGAGGGACACCTGGTGTGCGCGCTGAACACCACCAGCGAACCGGTCGGGCTACCGCCGGGAGAACTCATCCTCACGAGCGCACCCCTCGTCGACGGCATGCTGGCACCCAACGCCGCCGCATGGCTCGTCTGAGAACAGCTCAGACAACCGTGACATCGAGGTCGCGGTGCCTGCGCTGGTACACCGAACCGTAGCGCGCGTCGATCCGAATCCACGCTGCCGAAATGCGCACGCGCACAGGTTCGGTGGCGCCGATGGCGTCGATCGGTGATGTCTCGGTGACCTCGTGGCCGTCGGCGTCGCGCACGAAACCCATTGCGGTGAGCGCGAACAACGAGCGCAGCGAGACCGTGGCATTCAGTGCCCCGTCGGCCGACGAGACGTCGAGTACGCCTTGATCAAGCAGGCCCGTCGCAGGCCCGAAGTTGCTGCCCTCTTCGCGTGCGAGGCGTGCTCCCTCGCGCGTCAACTCGACAACGGTCCGCGCTGGGACGTCGTCGAGATGCCGGTAGCCGCTGCGCAGCGGTAGCGCACCACGCCACGCGGAGTCGAGTGACATCCCCGGCTCCACCGGCACACCCGCCGTACCGTCGCTCAACCGGCCCCGCAGTGTGTCCGCGTCGACGACGATGTCCGACGGCGCAGCACTGCCGAAGATCGACCGGGTGACCAGGACGTCGAACCCGGTATGTGCCCAGAACGCGAGTAGCCCGTCAGACCGTTGCACCACTCTGATCACCGCGGCCTCGTCGAGTCGCATGGCGCGCGTCAGGAAGGCCAGTGCGTCCCTGCGGTCGTCGGGGCCGGCAGCGACGACGAACCGCTCGGGTAACGCGGTCACGCGCTGTCGTCCGAGGTGCGGCGAAAACTCTCCAGGTACTCACGCTCGTCCGGGGTCAGTCGCCGCAGCCGCTGTGCGTCGACGTCGAATGCGACGAGTTGGGTGGTCGCGGTGACGGCGGGTTTGTCGGTCGGCGACGCGGCGTCTGGACGCACCTCGTATCCGACGACGAAGTCGACGGCGCGCACCTTCTCGACGAACATGGTCACGACGATCGGCCCCTCGTCGTGGCGCACCTGTTGGCGATACTTGACGTGCAGGTCCGCGACGACACAGCCGCGACGCAGGTCGGCTGTGGGTCGCCCGTCGTAGAAGAGCCAGGGAATCCGAGCCTCTTCGATGAGTGTCACCATGCGCGCGTGGTTGATGTGCGCGAACACATCCATGTCCGACCAGCGGACGGGAACCTTGACCACGTAACCGGCGTCGGTCCTGACTCCCTCGTCCTCGTAGAGCACGACTGTCCTTTCGTTCGCGACACCTCCCCGTGAGAGGGCCGATCGTCGTCAACTGACGAGGTTCGTCACCTGATGAGGCTGCGCAACTGCCGCGCCGCAACCGACAGCGTCGCGAGGTCGAGTTCTGGACCCTGCTCGATATCGGCGAGCATCGAGCGCACCCGAGACAGCCGCGACGAGTGCGACGACTCCCACTCGGAGATCTTCTCGGCCGCGCTCTCGTCGGGTTCGCTGCTCTGCAGGATCGTGAGCGTGAGGGCACGCAGCGCGCCGTGCATGTCGTCGCGAAGAGCCAAGCGCGCCAACGCATGCCAGCGGTCACCGTACTCGAGCGTCGAGACCGCGGTGAGCAGTTCCTCGAGTCCGAAATGCTCCATGATCGCGAAGTACAGCTCGCCGACCTCGACGGGATCGCGGTCGGCGATCTCGGCGGCGTCGACGATGTCGAGTAGGCAGAACCGATGAAGACTGATCGCGACGTCGTGGGCGAGGTCGGTCTCGACACCGAGCTCGCGGTAGTGCTCGACGCGCCGCTCGACGTCGGCGGCCGACTGCGCGCCGAACCAACTGTCGATCAGTGCGGTCAGTTCAGCCACCTGCTCGGCGTAGCGGGTGATCTCCGCCGCCATCGCGAGCGGTTGCGGGCGAAACGCCAGCAGCCATCTCGACGCCCGGAACAGCAGTCGCCGCTCGTAGAGCATCATCTCGTCGATGGCTTCCACCGGAGCGTCGGCATGCAGGATGCGCGCGAAGAGATCCGAGAGTCCGAAGACCCGGTCGGCAACCACGTACGCCCGCACGGCCTCCTCAGTCGTCGAGCCCGTCGATTCTCCGAGCCGGAACAGGTGCGTGATGCCCGCCCTGTCGACGACTTCGTTGACGAGGACGGTGGTGACGATCTCGCGATGCAGTCGGTGCGCACGGATGCCGTCTGCGAAACGTTCGCGCAGCGGAAGCGGGAAGTACTCGGCGAGCAGACCCTCGAACACATCGTTCTCGGGCAGGTCACCCCCCAGGAGGTCGTCCTTGGCGATCAACTTCACGTGCGACATCAGCGTCGCGAGTTCGGGCGAGGTGAGCCCGCGGTGCACATCCGAATGCAGCCGCTTGATCAACTGCTGCGGTGTCGGCAGCGCCTCAAGAGCCAAATCGACGCCGCGCGAGGCGATCTCGTGGAGCAGGCGGGCATGCACATCGACGCGCTCGAGCGAGTACGCGCGACAGAAACCGAGCTCGGAGTTCTGCGACACGTTGTCGGCCAACACCAGATCGGCGACCTCGTCGGTCATCGACTCCAGCAGCGGATCACGGTCGGCAGCCACGAGTTGGCCGGTTGAGACCGCGGAGTCGAGCAGGATCTTGATGTTGACCTCGTGGTCGGAACAATCGACGCCCGCCGAGTTGTCCATCGCATCGGTGTTGATGCGCCCGCCAGCGAGGTCGAACTCGATCCGACCGCGTTCGGTCACGCCGAGGTTGCCGCCTTCGCCGACGACCTTGGCGCGCAACTGATCTCCGTCGACACGGATCGCATCGTTGGCCTTGTCCCCCACCTGCGCGTCGGATTCGGATGACGACTTGATGTAGGTGCCGATGCCGCCGTTCCACAGCAGGTCCACTGGCGCCAGCAGGATCGCGTGAATCAGTTCCGGAGGCGACAACGCGTCGACACCAACGTCGAGCCCGAGTGCCGTGCGCATCTGTTCACTGATCGGAATCGACTTGGTCTCTCGCGACCAGACCCCGCCACCCTCGCTGATGAGCGAGGTGTCGTAATCGGCCCACGACGAGCGCGGCAACGAGAAGAGCCGTGCGCGTTCGGTATACGACGACGAGGCGTCCGGATTCGGATCGACGAACACGTGCCGGTGGTCGAACGCCGCGACGAGACGGATGTGCTGCGACAACAGCATGCCGTTGCCGAACACGTCGCCGCTCATGTCGCCGATACCGGCGACGGTGAAGTCCTGCGACTGGGTATCGACGCCCATCTCACGGAAGTGACGCTTGACCGATTCCCATGCGCCTCGCGCGGTGATGCCCATCGCCTTGTGGTCGTAGCCCGCCGAACCACCCGAGGCAAAAGCATCCCCGAGCCAGAAATCATACTGCGCTGCAACATCATTGGCGATATCGGAGAACGACGCCGTGCCCTTGTCCGCAGCGACGACGAGATACGTGTCGTCACCGTCTCGACGCACCACCGACCTCGCGGGGATGACCGCACCGGTGTGCTGGTCGAGGTTGTCTGTGACGTCGAGCAGGCCGGAGATGAAATCTCGATACTGCGCAATACCTTCGGCGCGCGTGGCGTCACGGTCCGCGGCGGCGTCACCGGTCGGTGCGGGCGGCCGCTTGACGACGAATCCGCCCTTGGCGCCGACGGGCACGATCACCGCGTTCTTGACGGCCTGCGCCTTGACCAGACCCAGGATCTCGGTGCGGAAATCCTCGCGTCGATCCGACCAGCGCAGTCCGCCGCGGGCAACGGCACCGAAACGCAGGTGCACCCCTTCGACGCGCGGCGAGTACACGAAGATCTCGTGCAGTGGCCGCGGCTCGGGCGTTTGCGGAATCTCCCTGGGCCGCAACTTGAACGACATCACCGGTCGGTCGGCGTCGTCGTCGCGGACGTAGAAGTTGGTGCGCGACGTCGCCCCGATGACGGCCGAGAACGCCGAGACGATGCGGTCGGCTTCGAGTCCGAGGACCTTGCCGATGTCGTCGCTGAGCGCAGCTGCCGCACGGTCGCGCTGCTGTTCGTCGGCGTGGTCGGGGTCGAACGACGCCTCGAACAGCTCGACCAGTCCCCGCGTGACATCGCGGTACTCGCCGAGGGTGTGCGCAACCAGGGTGTTGCTGTACGAGAAGCCGCACTGGCGCAGGTACCGACCGTACGCACGAAGCATCGCCGCGGAACGCCAGTCGAGGCCGCACCTGATGATCAGCTCGTTGTAGGCGTCGACCTCTGCGCGTTGCCGCCAGATCTGCACGAAGGCATCGGTGAACCGCCCGTCGAGGTCGTCGGCGGAGTCGAGATCCACCGACATCCCGTCGGCCAACGCGACACTGAATTCGTAGACGTGGCAGACCTGCCCGTCAGGCCGCACGAGGCGGTACGGATGCTCGTCGACGACGTCGAGGCCGAGGCTGTGGAGCACCGGCAGCACGTCGGTCAAGGTGGCTGCGCCGCCGCACAAATACAGCGTGAACTTCCACAGCGCCCCGGGCTCGCTGCCGGTCTGCGCCAGCGCCACGGCGATGTCGCCGGCGTCGAGATCGGCGACACGGATGAGGTCGGCGAGTGCGTCCGACGGCTCGCGCTGGTCCTTGTAATCCTCGGGCAGCGCAGGAAGCAACCGAAACAGGGCGTCGACGCCGCCGACGGGAAGCCTGGCCGACGCCGCGTCGAGTCCGCCCGCCGCTTCGCGGAACCGCTCGTCCCACGTCCGGATTGACTGTGCCAGTTCGTGTTGGATGGCGCTCTGTTCGGGCGTCCCGATGTCGAAGGTGCCGCGTCGCGCGGCGTCGGATTCGTCGACGCGGACCATCACCTGTAGTTGCGCGAGGGGCATCTCGCTGACACGTGCCGAGTACTCGAGCGCAGTGCCATGCAATTGTTCTGAGACGACGTTCTGCAGCGCCAGGCGGTTCTGCGTGTTGTACCTGTCGCGAGGTAGATAGATGAGCGCGGTGGCGGTACTGCCCTGCGGGTTCACGCGGACGAACGCGCGCAGGGTTCGGGTGGCGACGGCGTCGAACATCTCGCCGATCCGACGGCTCAACTCGGCATCCGACGACGCGAACATCTCCACCAGCGGGTAGTTCTGCAGCAGTTCGATCATCGACTGACCGGCAAACGAATCCTCGTCGACGCCGGCGCGGCGGATCACCTCGTGCACTTTGCCGCGCAGCACGGGGACGTCGAGGATCGTCTGGTGCAGGCCGGACGAGGTGAAGGTGCCGAGGAATCGGTGTTCTCCCACATGCGTTCCGGCGGCGTCGAACTCGGGAATCTGGATCAGGATCGGATAGTTCGACCGCTGCACGCCGGTTTCGAGATAGACCCGCGAGACACGCGGCAATAGCGGCGGCTGCGTGAGCACCCCGAAGTCGCGCGCCTGGGTGAGGTCGAGGAGTGAGTCGCCCCGCCACAGACCCCGGCCGTCGGAGACCGCGCCGTCGATGCCCACCCTGCGGTAGCCGAGTGGCACGAAGTGGTTGCCCGCGAACCAGTCGAGAAGGCGTGAATACTCGTACCGGTCGACGGCGGCTATGCCCGATTGCGCGGTGGTCGGGGCGACGGCGCAGTCGGCACCGCAGGTCGACAGGCGGCCGCGCATATCCACCGCGTCGCGGTCCACGTCGGCCACACGGGCGATGACGTCGACGAGTTCGGTACGCAAGGCCTCGGTGTCGACCTCACCCTTCGCCGACATCGCGACCACGTAGATCCACGACTCCGTTGAGCGGTCTGGTCCGGCGCCGATGTCGCTGAGCGTGCCTGCCTCGTCGCGCGCCACCGCCATCACCGGATGGTCGATGCGGCTGACGGTCAGTCCGTGCGCCTCGACGACGGTCAGCACCGCTTCGACCAGCAGTGGCATGTCGTCGTTGACGACGACGATCTCGGTTCCCGACGGTCCCGAGCTCACGTCGACCAGGCACTGCCCCGCTGATCGCGTCGACGCCAACCCGACGTGTCGACGAACGCGGTTCAGATCGGCATCGTCGATCGCGTCGAGGTCGGTCGCGTCGGTGAGACCACCGCCCGAACCCGTCGTCGGGTGGTGCGCGTCGCCCGGAGGGTTGCTCGCGTTGAGATAGCAGCTGACCGCCGCAGGCAACAGAGCACTCTCTTGAGACAACGCACTCACCTTCACTTCAAGGAGATTGGGAGATGATCTCCGATTCGAGCCCTACCGCGATGGTAGTGACGCGATTCAGTCGCGAGTGAGTTTCCGGTGAGTAACCCGGTGCGGACGCGCGGCGTCGGGTCCGAGCCGGTCGACCTTGTTCGCCTCATACGCCTCGAAGTTGCCTTCGAACCAGAACCATTGTCCCTCTTCGACATTGCCCTCCCACGCCAGAATGTGGGTACAGGTCCGGTCGAGGAACCACCGGTCGTGGCTGAT
>NZ_DLSO01000115.1:0-6385 GCF_002500165.1 Gordonia sp. UBA7860
CCCATCTCGGTGAAGATCCAGCCGGACGCGTTGGCCAGGAACGGCGTCGGGATCATCCAGAGCGCGAGCAGACCGAATTTGCGCGACGAGATGACCTTGTTCTTGCGCGTCAGCCACAACCCACCGAGCGCCACGATCACCGAACCGAGCGCCCAGGTGATCATCGCCCGGAAGCCCCAGTAGGTGACGAACAGGTTGGGCGCAAAGTTCTGCCCGGGTTCCACACCCGGCGTCCCGGCGAGTCTCTGCGTGTACTCCTCCTGTAATTGGTTGACGCCCTTGACCTCGCTGTCGAAGCGGTGATCGGCGAGGAATGACAGCATGCGCGGGATCGTGATGACGTGCTCGATGTTGTGGCAGTTGTTCTGTCGCCCGACTGCCAGTACCGAGAACCCGGCAGGCTGCTCGGTGTCGCACAACGATTCGGCGGCGGCCATCTTCATCGGCTGCTGTTTGAACATCAGTTGTGCCTGCATGTCACCGGTGATGATGACGAGCACACCGGCGACGATCGCGAACCAACACGCGAATCTGGTGACAGGCCGCCACATCCGACGCGCGTCGCGCTCGAGATCCGCCGGGGTGGCGTCGATCTGACTGGGCGATGTCGTCTTCGGCATGTCGGAGGCGTCGCCGGTCTCGATGGCAGCACTGAGCTTCTTCGCCCGAATCATGTTGCGCGTCATCCACCAGGCGCCGATCGCGGCGACGAAAGTGGCTGCCGTGAGCCACGATCCGGCTATGACGTGCGGAAAAGCGACCAGGGTCGTGTTATTGGTGATGACCGCCCAGAAGTTGTTCATCGCAGGACGCTCACGCACATCACTCCACGCGACCCCCACCGGGTGCTGCATGAAGCTGTTGGCCGCAATGATGAAGTAGGCGGACGCCGTCACACCGATCGCGACCAACCAGATGGTCGCGAGATGCACACGCCGCGGCAGCCTCGTCCACCCGAAGATCCACAGGCCGAGGAACGTCGATTCGAGGAAGAAAGCGATCAATCCCTCGAGCGCCAACGGTGCACCGAAGACGTCGGCAACATAACGGCTGTATTCACTCCAGTTCATCCCGAACTGGAATTCCTGCACGATGCCGGTCGCCACACCGAGTGCGAAATTGATGAGGAACAGTTTTCCGAAGAATTTGGTGGCGCGTAGCCACTGCTCATTCCCCGTCCTGTGCCACACCGTCTGCATGATCGCGACCATTGGCGCGAGGCCGATGGTCAACGGCACGAGAATGAAGTGATAGACAGTCGTGATCCCGAACTGCCATCGTGACAAATCCAGAGCGTTCATCGCGTCTCGAATCTCATAGCCGCGCCCCCGGGCTGGGAGACGCGTCCTGGTACGAAAGCACGAGCGTGCTACGACACTGCGTAGTAGCCCGTTGTCGACGACGCTACGCTGGGCCGATCGTGGGGACAAGCAGCCAAAGGTCCCGTCGTCGGGATGAAGTTATGAGCTGTGTCTCAGAATCGCGTCGGTCTCCGAGGGGACGAACACACCGACCTGCTCATTCTGAGTCATCGCCTATCGCGCGGTCCACCAAATCGGTGAACTGGTCAGTATTCGACGCCACGGGCGCTACGTATCTGTTGAGTGCCGTGACCCGAGCGGCCAAGGTGACGCTACTCACGAGCCAGAACGAATCCGCGGCAATCAGATCCGCAGTCCGCAGAATTCGCGTCTCGGTGCGCCATCCCTCTTTTTCGGCCAATTCGAAAGTGGCTCTCGCCGTGGTTCCGGGAAGAATGCCGACCTCAGTGGGAGGCGTGACCAACGTCTTGTCGTAGACGGCTACGACAGTGGAACGCGGACCCTCGAGGACCGCACCCTCGGCGCTGAGATAGATGACGTCGTCGAATCCCTGCGCCGCCGCGTGCCGCAGTGCCGCCATGTTGGTCGCGTAACTCAGCGTCTTCGCACCGAGAAGTTGCCAGGGCGAGCTCGCCGCGGCGTCGATCGAATAACCGCGATCGAGCGTGACAACCGAGACGCCGTCGCGTCGGACCGCCGTCACCCGATCGGCGACAGGCCCCACAGTCAGATACGCCGTGGGCGGACCGTCTGCGCCCGCACTCTCGCGGCCTCGCGAATAGACCAGGCGCGCAAGGCCCTCGGCACCGCGCGGTGCGTCGGCGGTCCACTGCTTGGCCGCGACGTCGATCAGCTCACGCCACGCGTCGACGTCGGGCTCGGGGAGGTCGAGCATCGCAGCACTGCGTGAGAGGCGTTCGAGGTGCAATTCGACGCACCGCGCGCGTCCCCCGCGCACGAGCAGCGTCTCGAAGATGCCGTCGCCCCGCACCGCGGCAAGGTCGTCGGCGTGCAGGAACGGTTCGTCAGGCTCGTGGCGCTCACCGTCGAGGGTCATCAGGATCGAGTGCGACATAGTCCACGAGGCTAATGCGTTCGCTGCGTAGAATCAGTGAGGTGGCGCCCTCCCCGATCTTGACCAGGTATTCCACCAAGGGCGCGGTCGCTGACCCGCACTCTCCCTCAGGCGATTCGTCGACGACGCTCGCGTGGCATTACGGCGATCCTCTCGGCGAACAGCGTGCCGCCGTACGCGGCGCCGTCGTCATCGACCGCTCCGATCGCGCAGTGATCGAGGTACCCGGCTCCGATCGCCTCACCTGGCTGCACAACATCAGCAGCCAGCATGTGAGCCATCTCGCCGATCGCCGCAGCGCCGAGTCGCTGTCCCTCGACATCAACGGTCGCATCGAGGACCACTTCGTCGTCACCGACGTCGACGGGGTCACCTGGATCGACACCGAGGGCGACCGCGGGACACCGCTACTCGACTTCTTCACCAAGATGGTCTTCTGGTCCGACGTCGCGCCCGCGGCCCGACCGGACATGAAGGTGCTGACCCTCATCGGCCCCGACGTGCTGCGCGGACCGATCGCCGAGGTGCTCGAGATCGACCCCGACGCCGCGCCGTACACCGCGGGCGACCTCCCCGAAGCCCACCACGAAGAAGAACCGCTCGGCTTCTGGCGCATCATGCCGCCGCTGTCGGAGGGCCCGCACGCATCCGGCGCACTCCCCGTGGTCGACCTGGTGGTCCCCGAGTCGCAGATCGTGAGCTGGTGGGACACGGCGCTCGAAGCAGGCGCACGCGCCGCCGGAAGCTGGGCGTTCGACGCCCTGCGGGTCGCGGGTATGCGTCCCCGCCTTGGCATCGACACCGACGAGCGGACGATCCCCCACGAGCTGAACTGGATCGGCGGGCCCGACGAGTTCGGCGCCGTCCATCTCGACAAGGGCTGCTATCGCGGCCAAGAGACGGTGGCGCGCGTCCACAACCTCGGCAAACCACCCCGACGACTCGTCCTGCTACACCTCGACGGCAGCGCCGACGACAAGCCCGAGCCGAGCGCCACCGTGACCGCGGGCGGACGCACCGTGGGGCGTGTCGGAACCGTCATCGACCATTTCGAACTCGGACCGATCGCCCTCGCCTTGGTCAAGAGCGGAATCGGCCCCGACGTCGAGCTCGAGGTCGGGGATGGACTGCCTGCCCGCATAGATCCCGATTCCATCCGGGTCGACGACCGCGTACAGGCCGGCCGAGCCGCGATCGACAAGCTGCGCGGCCGATGAGCACATCGGCGAGCGAGCAGCCGCAGGAGCTTCTCGGGCACGTCCTGGCGGTCTGCGTCGCCGAGCGCGACGTCGACCTGGGACGTGTCGGCGTGAGCGCCATCGACAAGCGTCCGCAGCACGGCAGGGTGACCGTCGGCGACGAGGGTCTGATCACCGATCACGTCTGCAACAGAAAGCACCACGGCGGACTCGACCAGGCCGTCTACGCCTACGACCACGCAGAGGCACACGAGTGGGCGACGACGCTCGGGCGTGAACTTCCTTACGGCTGGTTCGGCGAGAACCTCCGGGTCACCGGGCTCCCGGTGACCGACGCACTGGTCGGCGAGCAGTGGGCCGTCGGCGACGACGGGTTGCTCCTCGAAACCACGATTCCCCGCACCCCGTGCCGCACCTTTGCCGCGTGGGCTGACGAACCCCGGTGGATCAAACGGTTCCTCGACCGCTCAGACGTGGGCACCTACCTGCGGGTTCTCCACCCGGGCACGGTCGGCGCGGGCGACGACATCCGCGTAGTGTTCCGCCCCGACCACGGTGTGCGCGTGCGTCACCTGATCACCGGGACCCAGGCCGACTCACTGCGCGCATTACTGGCCGACGACGACCTCGCTCCCAAGGTCCGCCGCGAGGCCACCAAGAAACTGGCTCGCGCGTAGGCAGGGCAATCCACAGAATCCGTTTGGGCGCGCTAGACTGGTCAGCACGACAGATTCACTACCTAGAGAACGGGGCCGCCACTAGTTTGGCCGCCCCGTCATTGTGCGAGGGGGTCCCATATGGGCCGCGGCCGGGCGAAAGCAAAGCAGACGAAGGTTGCTCGTCAGCTCAAGTACTCCACTCCCCACACCGACTTCGACAGCTTGCAACGCGAGCTGTCGGGGTCGGACGATTCGGCAGACCGTCCGAATCCTGTGGACGAGTGGGCCGAAGAGGAGGAGTGGAAGCGCGCCTGACGCGTCCCTTCTCCTGCGGTAACCCGCACGACCTTTTAGTCACGTCGGTGATGCGCTCGGCAGTCCCGTGCGCATCACCGACGATGCTTACTCCCAGACTTTCTCAAAAGCGAGGGTGCTCTCCGACGACCGTCACCTTGGGGACGTCGGAGTTCTTCGGTTCCGGTGAACGCTTGATCGAACCCAACACCCAGTTGTCGACGTGGCGCGCGGTCAGCACGGCCAGCGCACGGTCGGTGTCCTCGGGCGCGACGATGGCGACCATCCCCACACCCATGTTGAATGTGCGTTCCATCTCTGCCTGCTCGACGCGGCCGCGCTGCGCGATGAGCGCGAAAATCGGTGCGGGCGTCCAGGTTCCGCGTTCCAGCTCGGCGACCAAGCCGTCGGGGATGACGCGTGAGAGGTTCTCGGCGAGTCCACCGCCGGTGATGTGCGCGAAGATCCGCACGTCGGTCTCCGCAGCGAGCGCAAGGCAGTCACGCGCATAGATGCGGGTCGGCTCGAGGAGTTCCTCGCCCAGCGTGCGCCCGAACTCCTCCACGTGACCGCTCAGGTCCATGTGGCCCCACTCGAGAAGCACCTTGCGCGCGAGCGAGTAGCCGTTGGAGTGCAGCCCCGACGACCCCATCGCGATCACGACGTCGCCCGCGCGTACGCGTTCCGGCGAGAGCAGTTGGTCGGACTCGACGATGCCGACAGCGGTGGCCGAGAGATCGTAATGATCGGGCAGCATGAGTCCCGGGTGCTCGGCCGTCTCGCCGCCGAGCAGTGCACAACCGGCAGCCACGCAGCCGTCGGCGATGCCCGCGACGATTTCTGCGACGACCTCCGGGATCACCTTGCCGATGGCGATGTAGTCCTGCAGGAAGAGCGGCTCTGCACCACACACGACGAGGTCGTCGACGCACATGGCGACGAGGTCTTGTCCGACGGTGTCGTGTTTTCCGACAGCCTGAGCGACCGCGAGTTTGGTGCCGACGCCATCGCTCGACGCAGCAAGGACCGGCTCACGGTAATTCCCCTTGAGCGCGAACAGACCGGCGAAACCGCCCAATCCACCCAGCACCTCGGGTCGCGTGGCACGTTTTGCATGCGGGGCAAACAGTTCGACGGCGCGCTCACCTGCGTCGATGTCGACACCAGCAGCCGCGTACGACGCCCCGGCATCCGTCGGCGTCGAGTCGCCCGTACTCGGTTCGTTGGCTACCGAATCCTTCTCGGACATGTAGGCGCGCACCCCTGTTCGCAATCGCTGATGGTCGGATCACACGCTACCGGAGAGCGCGCAGAGCGTCGCCACAGGCAGCAGTTCACGAGAGGGGGTTCACGGTGGCGCGGTTGCGCCGGAAGGTGAGATCAGGGCCGCAGGACGGCGCTGGCGTTGTCGTTCGGCACGGTCAGCGGGTCGACGCGGCCGTCGCCTGCGGCGCTGGCGAGCATCTGCTCGAGGACAGCCTTACCCATCGACGTCTCCTTGGGGAGTTCAATGGGATAGTTCCCGTCGAAGCAGGCCGCGCACAGCGACGACGCCGGCTGATCCGTGGCGGCGATCATCTCGTCGATGCTGATGTACCCGAGCGAATCGGCGCCGATTGCCTGGCGCACGCCCTCGACCATGTGCTCCTCGGACTCCATGCCGTTGGCGATCAGCTCCGCGGGCGACGCGAAGTCGATGCCGTAGAAGCATGGCCACCGCACGGGGCTCGACGCGATGCGTACGTGGATCTCGGCCGCGCCCGCTTCGCGCAGCATCCGGATCAGTGCCCGCTGGGTGTTGCCTCGGACGATGGAATCGTCGACGACGACGAGCCG
>NZ_DLSO01000113.1:0-29022 GCF_002500165.1 Gordonia sp. UBA7860
CGCCGACCCCTTGAAACCGCCCCGCCAATTCGGTTGCGGGGCCGCAATGTCGTCGTACTGATTCAGCGGATCAGAACGCCGCTTCGTCGAGCTCCATCACGTCGTTGTCGATGTTCTCGACGACGCCGCGGACCGAGGTCAGCAGCGGCAGCATGTTCTTGGCGAAGAAGCTCGCAACCGCGACCTTGCCGTCGTAGAACGCCTTGTCGCCATCGGCGGCACCCTCGTCGAGCTTGCCCAGTGCGACCTCGGCCTGCTTGAGCAGCAGCCAGCCGATGAGCAGATCGCCGACTGCCATCAGGTAACGCACCGAGCCGAGGCCGACCTTGTAGAGCTGCGTCGCGTCTTCCTGCGCACCCATGAGGTAGCCGGTCAGCGTTGCGGTCATCGACTGCACGTCCTCGAGTGCGGTCTTCAGCAGCGCACGCTCGGTCTTGAGGCGACCGTTGCCTGCCTCCGAGTCGATGAACGTCTGGATCTGCCCGGCGACGTGTGCGAGCGCCTGGCCCTTGTCGCGGATGATCTTGCGGAAGAAGAAGTCCTGCGCCTGGATGGCAGTGGTGCCCTCGTAGAGCGAGTCGATCTTCGAGTCGCGGATGTACTGCTCGACCGGGTAGTCCTGCAGGAAGCCGGAGCCGCCGTAGGTCTGCAGCGACTCGGTCAGCGTGCCGTAGGCGCGCTCGGAGCCGACGCCTTTGACGATCGGCAGGAGCAGGTCGTTGACGCGGTGAGCCATAGCGGCATCGGCGCCGGAAACGATCTGAGCCGCAGCCTCGTCCTGGTGCGACGCGGTGTAGAGGTACACGGCGCGCAGACCTTCGGCGTATGCCTTCTGGGTCATCAGCGCACGACGCACGTCAGGGTGATGCGTGATGGTCACGCGCGGAGCAGTCTTGTCGGTCATCTGGGTCATGTCTGCACCCTGGACGCGCTCCTTGGCGTAGTCGAGTGCGTTGAGATAACCGGTCGACAGGGTCGAGATCGCCTTGGTGCCCACCATCATTCGAGCGTGCTCGATGACGTCGAACATCTGCGCAATGCCCTTGTGGACCTCGCCGACGAGCCAGCCCTTGGCCGGTACGCCGTGCTGACCGAAGGTGACCTCACATGTGGCCGAGACCTTCAGGCCCATCTTGTGCTCGACGTTGGTGACGAAGACGCCGTTGCGCTCACCGAGCTCGCCGGTCTCGTGGTCGAAGTGGAACTTCGGAACGAAGAACAGCGACAGGCCCTTGGTGCCCGGTCCTGCACCCTCGGGACGGGCGAGAACGAGGTGGAAGATGTTCTCGGTCATGTCCTGGTCGCCCGAGGTGATGAAGCGCTTCACACCGTCGATGTGCCAGGAGCCGTCTTCCTGCTCGGTGGCCTTGGTGCGGCCTGCGCCGACATCCGATCCGGCGTCGGGCTCGGTCAGCACCATGGTGGCGCCCCATCCGCGCTCGGCGCAGATCTGTGCCCACTTCTTCTGCTCGTCGGTGCCGTTGTCGTAGAAGATCTCCGAGAATCCGGCGCCTGCGGAGTACATGAACAGCGCAGGGTTGGCGCCGAGGATCATCTCGCCGAGCGCCCAGTACAGCGAACGCGGAGCGGGCATACCGCCGAGCTCCTCGTGCAGACCCACCTTGTCCCAGCCGGCCTCGATGTAGGCGTTGTAGGACTTCTTGAACGCCTCGGGGATCGTGACGCTGTGCGTCTCGGGGTCGAAGGTCGGGGGATTGCGGTCGCCCTCGGCGAACGAGTCGGCGATGACGCCCTCTGCCAGGTTCTTCACCTCGCGGAGCATGTCGACTGCGGTCTCGCGGTCGAGATCGCCGAACTCTCCGGATTCGAGGACCTTGTCGAGTTCGAACACGTCGAAGAGGTTGAACTGCAGGTCGCGCATGTTGCTCTTGTAATGACCCATTGCTGGTTCCTTCTACTAGACCTGGCATATAGCCGCGGGCTGACGATCATCGGGCGTGTCGAGGTGAGCGCCGGGAAAGTCGTGGTCTTGAGGTTGACGCGGACACCAAGTTACTCGCCAGTAACCCCAGTTTACCGTGTGGCGCAATGGCCTCACAACCTCAACGCGTGTGAGCGTGCTCGCAATTGCAAGCAGTGTGGGCGAAGATCTCGACGGCGGGCGGTCAGAGGCCTTCGCGCAGGTAGGAGAGGTCGGCGGGGATGCCTTCCGCGGGTGTCTCGAGAATCAGCGGCGCATCGGCGACTCGGGCGACCTCGACGAGGACGTCGGGATCGATGTGACCCGACGCAAGGTTGGCGTGGCGGTCGCGGCCGGAGTCGAACTCGTCGCGTGAATTGTTCAGATGAACCAGGTCGATCCGGCCGGTGATGGCACGCACCCGCTCGACGAGGCCGACGAGGTCTTCGCCACCGGCCCACGCGTGGCAGGTATCCAGGCAGAATCCGGCCTGCTCGAAATCGCCAACCGCATCCCACAGTCGGTCGATGGCCTCGAGGGTTCTGGCCATGGCGTGATCGCCGCCCGCGGTGTTCTCGATGAGGATCGGCACGCCGAAGCCGCCCTTGTCCTGCTGACGGTCGAAAAGCTTGCGCCAGTTGGCAAATCCCTCGGCGGCGTCTTCGCCATCACGCAGGTGACCGCCATGTACGACGAGGCCGAAGGCCCCCAGCTCGGCCGCGGCGTCGGCTTGCTGTTCGACGGCCTTGCGCGATGGCATCCGGAGACGATTGTTCAGACTCGCGACGTTGATCTGATAGCTCGAGTGGACCACGACGTCGATGGGCGACTCGCGGATCTGCTGGGCTTCCGGATGTGGCTGCGGCTTCTTCCAGCTCTGCGGGTCGGTGACGAACATCTGGAAGACGTCGATCCCGAGTTCCTCTGCGGTCTCGAGTGGTGCGGCGTCTTCACGCAGGTGGGCTCCGATGCGCATTGCACCAACGATAGTGACCGTCTCCGACAGTGATCGACTCTGGGAGGGCGACGTGTGGTCAGTCGCCGAGTCCGGGCTCGGTTTCGATCGTGATCGGCACGCCGCTGGCGATCAACAGCCGACACGGTGCCTCGGTGTCGCGGTAGAGATGCAGCCACTCGTGACCCGCGCCGTGTTCGTAGACCTTGTCCAGCGCGCGGTTGAGTCGAGCCTCCGCCTCCTTGATGATCAGGTAGCGCTGATCGCCGTAGCGGAGAAAACGGTTGGGCATGAAACCTCCCGGCGCCTACTGCCGCATCGCTGTGATGCGCATCACCAGTGTAGGAAGTCTTTGCTGTGTATGTGCCGTCAACGGGTGGCAAACACCCCGTAACCGTCCGGTGTTCACTAGGCTGACAAACAGTTAAGGATGGACGGCGTTCCATCGTGTTTGTCGAGCTCGATGCGTCAGCATCCGTTCGACCGATGGAATCAGGATTGACCGCTTGAGCGTAGAAGACGCGATACGGCCCCCGAGGCGAGGTGCAGACGACGACTCGGACGAGCCGGCGACGATGGGGCCCGTCCTCGACGACGTCGCCGACGCAGCCGAACTCGAGGCTGAGCCGGAGAAGCGACGAGACCTGACCCTCGTTCGACGCATCGCCATCGTGGCCTGGATCGCGTTCATGGCCTACGAGTTCTCTGTCTACGGCCTCGCCTTCGACCGCACGCGACTGATCGTCCTGCTCTGCCTCGGGCTGTTCGCGGCGAGTATCGGCCGACGTCGAGCAATCACGGTGCTCATCGATTGGGCACCGTTCGCGCTGGTCCTGATCCTCTATGACTGGACGCGCGACGTCGCCCGAATCGTCGACATGCCGACGCACTGGCACCTCGCCGCCGACGTCGACCATGCGATGTTCGGCGTGGTTCCGACCGTCTGGTTGCAGAGCCACTTGAAAGAGCCGTCGGCGCCGTGGTGGGAGATCATCACCAGCGTCGTCTACATGTCGTACTTCGTGGTGCCGTACGCCGTCGCCGCTGTGCTGTGGTTGCGCGACCGCTCGTCGTGGCGTCGCTTCGCGGCGTGCTTTGTTGCCGCGACGTTCCTCGGTCTTGTCGGCTACACGCTGGTGCCTGCAGCCCCGCCGTGGGCCGCTGCACGTTGCACGTCCGAGCAGGTCGTCGACGGCCCGCGTGACGCGGAGTGCATGACGACGCCCGAGGCGACGACGCCGGGAGGCATCCTCGGTCCGACAGATCCGCATCATCCAGGCGCGCAGCCCTACGTCGAGCGCATCTCGGCGCGCGGCTGGGAGTACCTCAACATCCACGTGGCGTCGAACCTGATCGAAGTGGGACAGGGGAAAGCCAATCTCGTCGCGGCGATCCCATCACTGCACGCAGGTCTGACCATGCTGCTCGCCCTGTTCATGTGGCCACGGGTGAAAGCGTTGGGCAGAACGCTGTTCATGGGGTACGCGTTCGCGATGGCGTTCACGCTCGTTTACACCGCAGAGCACTACGTCTTCGACGTGTTGCTCGGATGGGCACTCGCCGCGACCGTGATCGCCGTCTACACGCTGATCGACCGTCGATTCATCCTGCCGCGACAGCGACGGCGCGCCGAGCAGGAGAGTGCTGAGCTGGAGAGCGCCGAGCAGGAGAGTGCTGAGCTGGAGAGCGCCGAGCAGGAGAGTGCTGAGCTGGAGAGCGCCGGGCAGGAGAGCGTGGGGCAGGAGAGCGCCGGGCAGGGGAGCGCGGCGGGCGCCTGAGAGCTCGCACGCCGGTAATCTGGTCGCCGTGGCCGCATCGCGTAGACGGGTGAGTGGTCGCCGACGTTTCGTACGACGCTTGGCGACGGGGCCCGCACGGCTTGGCTTCGCGGGTCTACTCGTGTTGGCCGTCGTCGTGATGCACGGTCTGCTCGGCCCGACTCATGCCGAGCTGCCCGCAGCACCTCCCATGCACGCCGGCATGCAGATGGGGCCCTCGACAGGCGCCGACTCGACAGGCGCCGACTCACACATGTCGTCGGGCGACCATTGCGCCGTCCTCGGTCATCACTGTCTGTCCCTGCGCGCCATCGACTTTCCCACGATCGAACCCGCGGTCGTCGGAGTGCTGGTGTTCGCAGCACTGCTGCTCGCGCTGGCAACCGTGTGGATGCCCGCTGTTCGCAGGCTCGGCCGTCCGCCGCCTTGGGCGATCCGTGATCACCTGTGTCTGAACGTGATTCGCTGCTGATTCGACGAGTTCTGGTCCCGCTTGCACCGGGGCCGAGTTCAGCACGTCACAACAAGACAAGGAAACCATGATGTCCAGCAATACAATTCGTCGGACCCGCATGCTCGCTGCGTGCGCCGTTATCGCCGCGGTCGTCGGGATCGCGGGGTGTTCGACGTCCGACAGCGGGTCTGATAGTGCGTCGTCGACCAGTACTGAGGCGAGCCGAAACGCCACGTCGTCGCAGAGTGCGTCGGCCGACTCGACCAAGCACAACGCCGCCGACGTGACGTTCAACCAGATGATGATCCCGCACCATCAGCAGGCCATCGCGATGGCAGATCTCGTGCCGTCGCGCACCGAGAACACCGCCGTTCGTGAGTTGGCGACGCAGATCAAGAACGCTCAACAACCCGAGATCGACCAGATGACACAGAGATTGGCGTCGTGGGGTGTCTCGACCACCCCCGACTCACAAGGCGCCCAAGACCACGGCACCATGGATCACGGCTCTGTGGATCACGGCTCTGTGGACCACGGTTCGATGGATATGGGTAACGGTGGCGAGGGCATGGGCATGATGTCCGCTCAGGAGATGGCCGCCATGGAGAACGCGCGCGGCCAGGAGTTCGACACGCTCTGGCTGAAGGGAATGATCGCTCATCACCAGGGAGCGATCGACATGGCCAAGACCGAGCTGGCCAACGGGATCGACCCGGCGTCGCGAGCGCTCGCCGAGCAGATCACCACGTCGCAGCAAGCCGAGATCGCCGGCATGCGCTCGATGCTCGGGCAGTGAGTTCGACGGCTGGATCGGCGACTGGTCCCGGTGCTGATCCGGAACTGATCCGGCCTTGAGACGAGCCGACGGTCGGTGGGTGCCCAGCTCGCCGGCCGTCGCGCTCACTCGCGACTGCGCTCAGTCCCCGGCCGCTGAATACTGGTCCGCTCTGAATCCCGGCCCGCTCTCAATCCCGGCCCGCTCTCAATCCCGGCCCGCCCTCAATCCCGCCGCAGCGGCAACCGCATCAGGTAGACCTGGTAGCCCACCGAGACCGAGTACGTGAAGTACAGCGTGCTGCCCTGCGACCACGGATGGATGAAGGGCGCGTATCCGGTCAGCGGATTGTTCATCGGCACGACCAACTCGCCGGACGTCCACGGGCCGACCGGATCGTCGGCGGTACGCATCACCACGCCGTTGTCGCTCTGGCCGAGCGAAATGAACTTACCGAGATAGCTGTTGTAGGCCACCGACATCTCGCCGGTCGGTGCGGGCATCACGGGGGTGGCCGCCGAAGGATTGCCTCGTGCCCAGTTTCCGTACGAGAAGTAGTCGTAGGCACCGAGGTTCTCGATGTCCTTGGCTTTCACCCGTGCGAGGTACACCGCCCCGAAGCGGCCGTCGGGGGTTCCGTAGGTGTAGACGGTGTCGCCGACCTTGAGGAACGCGGCCATCTGGAACTTCTTGTTGCCACCGCCGTTGGGTCGGAAGGCGTTGAGTGCGCGCCAGTTGTTGCCGTTGTCGTCCGACACGACGAGTCCCGACCAATTCGTGTACCAGACCCCCGGCTGCCCCCAGTGCTTGACCGACATCACGCTCATGTACTGCTTGCCGTTCGCGGCGACACCCGCGGTCGGGATGATCGTGATCTCCTTGCGCAGATCGGGCTTCAGGAGTCGCTTGGCCTGCCTCGGTGGACCTGCGTGGCCGGTGAAGGTCATGCCGTCGGAGAGGTTGCGATCGGTACTGCGTAGCAAGGCGTTGGACTGCCAGTACCAAAGCTGTCCGTAGAGCAACGACCACCCGTTGAACGTCTGGGTGTCGCCGAACGCGGCGAGGATTTCTCCATTGCCGTTGTCCCACATGGTGCCGAGGTCGGTGCCGTAGATGTTGTAGCGGCCGGGGGTGTCGTTGATGGAACCCGGTCCGGTCAGGCGCGCGACCATGGTCGCCTCACCTGCGGCGTAGGTAGCGGCCGACGCTGCGGGAGCCATCACCGTACCGATGGTCACCGTCGTCGCAGCGACTGCGACGACCGCCGCGATGACTTTCCTTCGCGCCGCCACGCGCACCTTCCGACCACGCCAGCCCACTGCCATGGCGTGACCCTATCAAGACCTAACGGTTACCTCGCGCCGTAATGTGCAGTTCTCACTGATTAGTGGACAATCACGCCTCACGATAACGATCAGTGAGATCGATGCTGGTGAAATCGATCTCCGCGGCGGCGTTGTTGACTGCGGTGACAATCCCCATTCCAAACATTCCGTGCGAATCAAACAATCCAGCAGTACCGATGGAAATGCCGTCACTCTCGAGGTGGCTGTCGGCTTCGACGCCCATCCAGTCGCCCTGCGGAAGGCGCGCGAGTTCGACGCTGAGGTCGCAGTTGATGAAGCCGATACCGCTCGATCCCCAGTTCGTGACAAGACTCGTCGACTCCGCAGCGGTCACGGCCTTCACGAATGAGGTCGCCTGTTCGCCGTCGATCGCGGGCAGCGGGTGCGACCAGAGCCGTTTGCGCCCGCCGTTCTGGTGCGCGCCCATATCGGTGTTCCAGGCGCTGTTCGACGCTCCCGTGGTCCCGCCGGATTCCGACGCGTCGGCCGCATCTCGATCGGGTGCATCGGACGAGAAGCGAGACATGACATCGGTGTCGGAGATGGGATCGGTCGGCGGTCGGAACGTGACGGCCTCGTCCGGCCGCTGCCACCGTGTGCCCGGTGGATTCGCCGACGTCCGGAGGAACACGGTCGTCGCCCGCGCCACGACGACTTCATCGGCACCAGCCGTATTCGAGTCTGAGCTATTCGGGGACTCACTTTGCACAACGTCGAGCTCGGCGACCCGGATTCGACGACCCGCGCGGACGAGTCGGCCACGGGTGAACGTCGGCACTTCCCGTGCCACCTTGAACATGTCGATGGTGAGTCGCGCCGGCCGAAAGCCGTTCTCGCTGAACTGCTGCTCGACGCGATGCGCGGCGAGGGCACACACCGCGGGCCCGTTGAGAGTGCCGGGCGCCCACAGACTCAACGCGTACGACGTGGGCGTCACGACGCCGCTGTCGGATGACGCTGTCGAGCTGTACGGGGTAAAAAATGCGCTGGTTTTCGACACGAATCACTTTTACCCGCCCACGCACGCGCGCACGGAACCGCCCCGGCGCAACGCGCTTTCACTCACTTGCGCCCGAATCCCGTCAGAACGCCCGCCGCGGGGATAAAGTAACCGCATGACCTTTGCGCCGTATGCAAAACAGATCCCCGACGAATTGATCGGCTCCATTCGGAGCGCCATGATCGTGACATCGATCATCGGCATCGTGCTCGGCATCATCGCGGTTGTGTGGCCTTCGGCAACGGTGGTCGTGCTCGCGGTTCTCTTCGGTATCGCGCTCATCGTTGCGGGATTGTTCCGCATCTACGTGGCGTTCTCGGCAAAGGTCCTCGGTACGGGCTGGCGCATCCTCACCGGAATACTCGGCTTTCTGGTTCTGGTCATGGGCATCATCTCCCTGTTCAGTCCTGCGGACGGGGTCACGTTCCTCGCGCTCTTCATCGGTTTCGCGTGGCTTTTCGAAGGAATCGGCGACCTGGTGACCGCGTTCTCGAAGACCGCGCACGCCCCGACGTGGTACCTCATCCTCACCGGCGTGATCTCGATCCTGGCAGGTCTCGTGCTGCTGATCGGCTCGTCGCTGTGGGCGCTGAGCGTGCTGGTGTGGGTCGCGGGAATCTTCCTCATCGTCATCTCGGTTGTCACGCTGTTCAACCTTCCCAAGAAGGTCTCCGACCAGCCGGCGGTCTGATCTGCCTGTCCTGTCCTCAAGCGGTGGCTCCCCGGCAACGGGGAGCCACCGCTTTTCGTTGGACGGCCGGTCCACTTCTGAGTCGTGCAGCCATTCAGTCGTGCTGCCATTCAGTCGTGCTGCTACTCAGTAGTGGTGCCACTCAGTCGTGCCAGGGCGCGATCGGGTTGCCCTGCCAACGGGTGTGCGCGGGCACCACGTCGCCACGCATGACCAACGACGCCGGGCCGACGGTCGCAGATTCGCCGAGTCCTGACGCCGGTAGCGCGACGCAGTGGGGTCCGAGCGTCGCACCGTCGGCGAGGACTACGCGGTCGATGGCCATGACCCGATCGTGGAACAGGTGCGTCTGTACGACACAGCCGCGCTCGACGGTTGCGCCCGCACCCAGCGACACGAGGTCGGCCTCAGGGAGCCAATAGGTTTCGCACCACACGCCCTTGCCGATCTGTGCGCCGAGGAGCCGGAGCCACAGATTGAGGATGGGGGTTCCGGTCGCGGCGTTGGCAAACCACGGCGCTGCAACCGTTTCGACGAAGGCATCGGAAAGCTCGTTGCGCCACACGAAAGAACTCCACAGCGGATGTTCGGAGACCTCGATACGTCCGACGACGGCCCACTTCGCCGCTGCCGCAATGCAACACGCGATGGCGCCGCACAACACCAACAGCAGGCCGCTGACCAGACCGGCGATTACGTAGTTCGACTGCTGGGCGATGTATTGCAGGCTCAACAGCATGAAGATGCCGAGCCCGAACGAGATCATCACCGGGATCAATCGCAGCGTCTCGATCACTGCGCGTGCCACCTTGAGGCGCATGGGCGGATCGAACGTCCTCGACGTGTCGGTTTCCGCGGCGGTGCGTCGAAGTCGAATCGGCGGACTGCCAAGCCAACTCGACCCCGACTTCGCGCGGTCGGGAGCGGCGGACAGCACTGCGACGAGACCGTTCTTGGGCACCTTGCGGCCGGGCGCGGCCATTCCGGAGTTGCCGAGGAACGAGCGTTTGCCGATCTTGACGTCGTCGATGTGCATCCAGCCGCCGCCGAGTTCGTACGAGGCGACCATGGTGTCGTCGGCGAGGAACGCGCCGTCGGCGATGGTCGTGAATTTAGGCAGCACCAGGGCGGTCGAAATCTCGGTTCCCTTACCGACTTTCGCGCCGAGGATGCGGAACCACCACGGTGTCAGCAGCCCGGCATAGAGGGGGAACAGGTAGGTGCGGGCGGAGTCGAGCAGCCGCTCGGTCATCCACACCTGCCACCCCGCGCGGGAACGCACGGGGTAATAGCCCTTTTCCAGACCGAGTGACATCGCGCGCACGAGGACCGCGGTGATCGCGGCGAACACCGCGAGGCTCACGATGGCCGCGGCGGGTAACAGGATCAGCGAACGGATCGCGACGTCGCGGAGCCGGTCGGCGTGCAGCGCCCATGTCCCGATGACGAGTAGGCCGACTCCCAGCGAAATCAGGGGGATGGCGGCGAGAACCATCGAGGAGAGTCCGTAGACGGGCACCCAGAAGCTTGCGCGACGGGGACGGTGATCGGGCCACGAATGCGTCGCCTTACCGATCTTCACAGCGGGCGACCCGGCCCAGTGCTGTCCGGCCTTAACCCGACCGAACACCGCGGAACCCGGACCCACCTCGGCGTCTTTGCCGATGACGGCGCCAGGAGCCAGCGTCGATCGCGCACCGATTGTCGCACCGCGTTTGATGACGATCTCGCCGATGTGGACGAGGTCGCCGTCGATCCACCAGCCGGCGACGTCGACCTCTGGTTCGACGGACGCGCCGTCGCCGATGGTCAGTTTTCCGGTGACCGGCGGGATCGTGTGAAGGTCGACGCCGCGCCCCACGGACGAGCCCAGCGCGCGTGCCAGATAAATCATCCACGGCGCACCCGACAGATTGGCGGCGCCACTGGCGACAAGGAGTCGCTCGGCGATCCAGAGGCGGATATGCACGTTGCCGCCGCGGGGATAGGTACCCGAGTTGACGCCCCCGAGCAGGATGCGCGATCCGATCGCGGCGATGACCATCCGACCGGGCGGAGTGATGAACACCAGGAACGCGACGAGCACGACCCACCAGTTGACCTCGACGAGCCAGGGCACCGAGACGTCGAGTCGGCGGGCGGTCCACGCACCGACGTTGTTGACGACGCCGAGCCACGTCGCCCACTGCAATCCGGTCAGCGTCGACAGCGGCACCGACAGGAGCAGCTGCGCGAAACCGGTGGCAGCGGGTGTCGGTTTCACCTCACGCGGGTCGACGACCTCCGCGGCCGCGGTCTCGCCGAGGAACTCCGCGAGTGAGCCCAGCCGCGGATGGTCGTAGAGGTCGGCGACAGTGATTTCCGGGTAGCGCTCGCGCACGGCCGTCACCAATTGCGCAGCGGCGAGCGAGCCGCCGCCCTCGGCGAAGAAGTCGGTCTCGGCACTTGTCACGGTTGCGCCGAGGACATCGGTCCACCGCGCGGCCAGCCATGCTTCGGTGCCGCTGAGGTCGCTTGCGTCCTCCTCGTCGGAGTTGTCGGTGCCCGGTAGCGGCCACGGTAGGGCGTCGCGGTCGACTTTGCCCGACGTTCTGGTCGGCAGTTCGTCGACGAGCGCGAGTCTCGGGACCATCGGTGCGGGAAGTTGTTCTGCGAGAAGGTGATGCGCGTTCGCTACGTCGAACTCGGGGTCGGGGGAGACGAGGTATCCGACGAGCAGACTGTTGCCCGCGGCCGTCTTTCGCACCGCGGTTGCCGCGCCGCTCACCCCGGGAAGGTGCTGCAGTGCGTTGTCGATCTCGCCCAACTCGATCCGCCTGCCGCCGACCTTGACCTGATCGTCGGCGCGGCCGCCGAATACCAGACCCTCACGGTCGAGGCGTACCAGATCGCCACTGCGATAGGCGCGCTCCCAGCCGAGAGTGGGCATGGGAGCGTACTTTTCGGCATCCTTGGCCGGGTCGAGATAGTGGGCGAGCCCGACGCCGCCGATGATCAGCTCACCGGTTTCGCCTTCGGCAACGGACAGTCCGTCTGCTCCGACGACGGCGAGATCCCATCCGGGTAGGGGCAGACCGATACGGACCGGACCCGGTCCGCCAAGCAACGCTGCACACGCGACGACCGTCGCCTCGGTGGGGCCGTAGGTGTTCCACACCTCGCGGCCCTCGACGGCGAGTCTGTCGGCGAGTTCGGGCGGACACGCCTCGCCACCGAAGATCAACAGCCGGACGGCTTCGAGCGCCTCCGGTGGCCAAAGTGATGCGAGGGTCGGCACCGTCGACACGACGGTGATGTCGCGGGCGACGAGCCACGGCCCGAGGTCCATGCCGCTGCGCACCAGCGACCGAGGCGCGGGAACGAGACACGCACCGTGTCGCCACGCGAGCCACATCTCCTCGCACGAGGCGTCGAAGGCCACCGACAGGCCCGCGAGTACGCGGTCGCCCGGGCCGAGTGGTTCGTCGCGGCAGAACATCGTCGCCTCGGCGTCGACGAATGCGGCGGCGTTGCGATGCGTGACCGCGACGCCTTTGGGAGTTCCGGTCGATCCCGACGTGAAGATGATCCACGCGTCGTCGCCTGGGGTCGGGCGGTTGGCGTCCGGCGAGTCGGCTGTCGATGTTGCGCCGGTGGATACCGAGTCGGGAGTAGTCGAGTCGGGAGTAGTCGAGTCGGGAGTACTTGCGTCCGGGGAGGAAACGGTGAGGGACGTGGCGGCTGGGTCGGGCGATGCGCCGTCAGTGACGTGTATCCCGTCGGCGTCGGCGATCGCGTCGACCTTCGCTTCGCCGAACACGAGAGTTGCGCGTTCTTCCGGGTCGTCGGCGTCGACCGGAACGTAGGCGGCTCCGGCGTAGAGCACCGACAGGATCGCGGTGTAGAGATCGCGTGAACCGGACGGCATCCGGATGCCGACCCGCGAACCACGGCGTACCCCGAGTTGCGCCAACCGCGCCGCGCCGCGTCGTACTACCGCACTGAGCTGCGAATATGTCAGGATTTGGTCGCCGTCGTCGATGGCGGGAGCGTCGGGATGCCGTGCGGCGGTGGCATCGAGGATGTCGCACAGCGTGCGCGCAGGCGCCGCCTTGTCCGACAGCAGAAACTCGACGGGGATGGAGTGTGGCAACCCGAGTGGACTCGGATCCGTCTCGATCACGCCGGGTACCGCCGATACGCGAGAGCGAATGTTGACCCTGATGCGGATGCGTGCGCATCACATGGTGTCGCTGACATGGCTGCTGTGGAGTGTCCTAGCTCTCTGATTCGCGCGGCTGGTGAAATGGCGCTCGGAACTCGCCGCGCGAGACTGTCGGTCTTCCGAAACGGGTGTAGCTTCACATTCATCGGTTCCGAACACACTGTAGGTAATTGCCGGGTAGGTATTGGCACTGTAGGTGGTCGCACTGTGGGAAAGCCCCTCGTGGGAAGACTCTGTGCAGGAATACTAGCCAGGGGATTCCGGGCCGTGGTTGCCGTCGACGCCGCCACACGATTCTGATCGCGCATCACTTTCTCGCGGTTGGGTTGGGGTGAGGAGAAACAGCATGCCAATTGTGCATCACCGAAAGGCGAGTGCGCTCTCGTACCCACTGTGGTTTGCGACTCGCGCACTCTTGAAACCGACGCTCGCGCTGTGGCCGCTGAACCGGCCGGGGATGGCGGGGCTCTTCTTGATCGACCGCCTGTTCGCCGGCGCGCCCGAACCGCGGCACGTCGTTCGCGAGCGGATGGAACTCGCGGGCCGTCCCACCGAGGTGGTCATGCCGAGCGGACCGTCACGACGCGACGCCGACACCGCCATCCTCTATCTGCACGGCGGCGCATTCGTCGTCGGTGGTCTGGGTACGCATCGCTCTATCGTCGGTCGACTCGCGAAGGCGTGCGCACTGCCGGTCTTCTCGCTCGAGTACCGCCAGCTACCGAAGGTGGGTGTCGGGACGTCGGTCGACGACGCCGTGGCCGCCTACCGCGAACTGCTCAGTGAGTGGGGATATCGACGGTTGATCGTCGCGGGCGACTCCGCGGGTGGGTTCCTCGCCATGAAGGTCGCCGAGGGCGCGCACACTGCCGGTCTTCCGACGCCTGCTGCCCTCATCGGGTTCTCTCCGCTGCTCGACCTCGATCTGGGCACCAACCCCGATCGCAGCAGCCGCTCCGACGCCTATCTGCCGATGGGCAAGATGGCGCGGCTCGTCCCGCTGCTCAACAGGGGGCCGATTCCACTGCGCGGTGCTCGTCGCGCCGCCGACATCGACGCCGAGGCGTTCCCACCGACCGTGATGATCACGGCTGAGAACGAGATGCTCGAAACCGACGTGATCGAGCTGGTGGAACGGCTCGATGAGGCCGGTGTCGACGCCGTCGCACACAGTTATGCCTGGCAGGTGCACGCGTTTCCGGTCATGAACGCCCGTCACGCCGAGACGCTGCACGCCGTCGAGACGACCGCCGCCTTCACCACGCAGGCGGTCCGCGACGCCAAGGCCGCCGACGACCGCGACGCCAAGGCGGCCGGCTGAGCCGAGCCCGGCTGGTCGAGCTGAGCCCGCTGGTCGAGCCGCTCGCCGCCGCTGGTTGAGCCGCTTGCCGCCGGTTGAGCCACTCGCCGCCGCTGGTTGAGCCACTCGCCGCCGGTTGAGCCATTCGCCGCCGGTTGAGCCCGGCGCGAGCGAAGCGAGCACCGGAGTCGAAACCACTCCGCCCCACGTCGAGCGTCCAACCTCGTGGTCGTCGACATGGCGCGGCGTCGAACTGCCATAGTGGAGTGGCGCGGCAGACATCCCGCGCGGCGTCGACAAACAGGTGGTGGACAACGGTGAGTGCGACTGGGTCACATTCGACTGGGGCAAGTAGGACCAAGACGGTCGGAGAGCTCTTCGGCTTTGACAGACTGATCGACGACCAGGAGCGGGCGATCGTCGACACCGTCCGCGACTTCGGCACCAAACGTCTGCGCCCCCACGTCGGCCAGTGGTTCGAGGACGGCACCCTCCCTGTTCGGGACCTCGCCCGTGAGTTCGGCAAGCTCGGCCTGTTCGGGATGCACCTCGAGGGCTACGGCTGCGCTGGAACGTCGGCAACCGAGTACGGACTCGCGTGCCTGGAGGTCGAGGCCGTCGACTCCGGTCTGCGTAGCTTCATGTCGGTGCAGGGATCGCTCGCGATGTACGCAATCCGTGCCTTCGGTAGCGACGAACAGCGCGAAGAATGGCTGCCCAAGATGGCTGCGGGCGAGGCAATCGGCTGCTTCGGCCTGACCGAGCCCGACTTCGGCTCCAACCCGGCGGGCATGCGGACCGTAGCGAAGCGCGACGGAGACGACTGGGTCATCAACGGCTCCAAGATGTGGATCACCAACGGCAGCGTCGCCGACGTCGCGATCGTCTGGGCGCGCACCGATCTCGAAGAGGGCTCGCGCGGAGTGCGTGGATTCGTCGTCCCGACGGATACCCGCGGATTCCGGTCGATGGTGGTCAAGCACAAGCTGTCGCTGCGGGCGTCGATCACGGCCGAACTGTCCTTCGAGGACATGCGGTTGCCCGCGTCGGCGATGCTCCCGGGCGTGACCGGCCTCAAGGGTCCGCTGAGTTGTTTGAACGAGGCGCGGTTCGGCATTGTCTTCGGTGCGGTCGGCGCCGCGCGCGACTGTCTGGAGAGCGCGCTCTCTTACACTGCCGACCGCGAGGTCTTCGACAAGCCGTTGTCGGGATACCAGATCAGCCAGACCAAGATCGCAGACATGGCGCTCGAGGTGGGCAAGGCATTCCTGCTCGCCATCCAGCTGGGGCGCATCAAGGACGAGAGCAAGATCGCACCCGAGCAGATCAGCCTCGGCAAACTCAACAACGTCCGCGAAGCCATCGCTGTCGCCCGCGAATGTCGAACCCTGTTGGGCGCCAACGGCATCACACTCGAGTACCCGGTGATGCGGCACGCCAACAACCTCGAATCCGTGCTCACCTACGA
Source organism: Gordonia sp. UBA7860 (assembly GCF_002500165.1). Classification (NCBI taxonomy): domain Bacteria; kingdom Bacillati; phylum Actinomycetota; class Actinomycetes; order Mycobacteriales; family Gordoniaceae; genus Gordonia; species Gordonia sp. UBA7860. The sequence continues at coordinate 15,893 of NZ_DLSO01000113.1, forward strand.
AGGCACGAGCGAAATGCACCAACTGATGATCGGCAAAGCGCTGACCGGACAGGACGCCTTCCGGTGACCAATCCCCAGTTCCAGCGCGCCGCACAGGGTTTCTCGCGCGGCATGGTGATCTTCGGCTCCGTCGTGCTGATGGTGTGCGTCGCGCTGCTCGTCGTCAACTGGTGGAGCAACCACCAGTGGCTGTGGGTGGTACTCGGTATCGCGATCATCGTCGTGAACATCGCGATGGTTGGGTTGACGTTCCGCAAAGCCAAACTCGCCCCGCCCATTCCGGACCGCGACGACGACGAGGACTAGCCGCCGATCAGCCCGGCTCCGCCCCCGCTCACCCCGCTAGTTGAGTAGGTCCGCCCCTCCCGCTGAAGGTCCGCCGATTCCGCTGGTCGAGCAGCCCGCCCACCCCGCTGGTTGAGCAGCCCGCGAGCGTAGCGAGCAGCCGCGTCGAAACCACTACGCGCTCAACGTCTCCGGGCAGCACTCCGCCTGCTGCTCGGAGCTCCCGTCGGCGAACTGCGTGCGGTAGAGCTGCGCGTATCTTCCGTTGGCCGCCAACAGTGTTCGGTGATCACCACGTTCGACGACGCGCCCCGCTTCGATCACCACGATCTGGTCGGCGGCGCGGATCGTCGACAACCGGTGCGCAATGACGATCGACGTGCGCCCCTCCAGTGCCTCTGCCAAGGCTTCCTGAACTGCGGCTTCCGACGTCGAGTCCAGGTGTGCGGTCGCTTCGTCGAGGATCACCACGGCGGGTTGCGCCAACAGAAGTCGGGCGATGGTCATGCGTTGACGTTCGCCGCCCGACAGTCGATACCCGCGTTCGCCGACGATCGTGTCGAGGCCGTCGGGCAGACTCGCGACCAGTTCGTCGAGGCGTGCGCGTCGCAGTGCGTCCCAGATCGCATCGTCGGATGCATCGGGTTGAGCCAGAACGAGATTCGCGCGGACGGTGTCATGGAACAGATGTCCGTCTTGGGTCACCAATCCGACACTCCGGTGCACCGATTCGCTGCGCAGATCTCGCACGTCAACGCCGTTGAGGCGGATGGCGCCCTCGTCGACGTCATACAGGCGGGTGGCCAGACTCGCGATCGTCGACTTGCCCGCGCCGGAACTCCCCACCAGCGCGACCATCGAGCCCGCCGGGACGTCGATGTCGACGTCGTGCAGCACCTGGGTCCCACCCCGACTGTCCAATTGCGCAACCTCTTCCAGCGAGGCCAGCGAGACCTTGTCGGCCGAGGGATAGCCGAAGGAGACGTGGTCGAATCGCACGCTCACACCGTCGTCGGCGTCGGGGACGTCGGTGGCGTCGGGATTGTCGTCGATCAGGGGTGCGAGGTCGAGTACCTCGAACACCCGCTCAAAACTGACCAGCGCACTCATGATTTCGACTCGCGCGTTGGCCAGCGCCGTGAGTGGCGCATACATGCGGGTCAACAAAAGTGCCAGTGCCACAACGGCTCCCGCGGAGAGATGTTGATGCACCGCAAGCCAGCCACCGAGTCCGTAGACGAGCGCGAGAGCCAACGCCGACACCAATGTCAGTGCGGTGATGAACACACCCTGCAGCATGGCTCGTCGCACACCGATGTCACGGACTCTGTCTGCGCGCGTGGAGAATTCACGACTCTCCAGCGTCGGACTGCCGAATAGCTTCACCAGCGTCGCGCCCGGTGCCGAGAAGCGTTCCGTCATCTGCGTCGACATCCGCGCGTTGTGCTCGGCGGCCTCATGGGAGAGGGTGGCCATTCGTCGAGCCATGCGTCGTGCGGGAATCACGAAGACAGGCAACAGAACCAACGCCAACAGCGTGATCTGCCAGCTGATCGCGAACATCACGCCGAGCGTCAACGCCAACGTCACGATATTGGACACCACACCCGAAAGAGTGTCGCTGAACGCACGTTGCGCGCCGATGACGTCGTTGTTGAGTCGACTCACCAGCGCGCCGGTTCGGGTACGAGTGAAGAACGCGACGGGCATCTTCTGGACGTGGTCGAAGACCGAGCGGCGCAGATCCAGGATCAGCCCCTCGCCGATGTGCGCCGACAACCAGCGCGTGCCGATTGCCGCGGCCGCTTCGGCGACGGCGATCAGCGCGATCAACACCGCGAGTCCGACGATCGTTCCGCCCGACCCGTCCTCGCTGATGAGGTTGACCACGCGCCCGGCCAGAATCGGGGTCACGACGGTCAGCACCGCGGTGCACACCGACAGCGCGAGGAACACGCCGATACGGGCGCGGTGTGGGCGCGCGAAGGTCATGATGCGGCGCAAGGTGCTGCGTCGGTCACCGCGCAGCCGCTTGCGCGACGGCGAGTTCGACGACTTGTACATCATGTCCCAGGCGACGGACTGCATACTCATGACGTCCAGGGTAGAAGCTCAAGTTAGGTTTAAGTCCAGCCGAGCGTTGCGCTCATAGCGGACGGGCCCCGGCATCCGCATGACCCGAGCCTCTGGACTCATACCCACAGCGATGTCATACCCACACGCGAGAATGTGAGTCATGGCCAAGATTTATCCGATCGACGACTGGGACTCGATGCTCGCATGGGTCGCCGAGTCCCTCGACGATCAGCCGCCCGGTCTCGAGTTCAGTCTCGGGCCCAAAGATGTCCGGTTGGCCGATGACTGGGACGAGTTGGAGGCTGAGGTCGAAGAGGACGATCTCGACATTGATGACGAGGTCGACTTCGCCGCGCCAGACGCCGTCTGTGTGCAGGTCTACGTCCTGACTGGCGGCATCTTTCTGGTGCGGAGGTCACGCACCGCGCTGCGGACACTGCGCTTCGTCGACCACGACGCGTCGTCGATGCCCATCGACATCTGGCAGGACGACGATCCGTTCGACGATTGCACCGACGGCTACCTCTACACCCGCGACCGGCTACTCGCCGCAGAGGCGTGTATCAGTTGGTTCCGTGACAACTACGCGGCGCCTGATCGGACCGACCTCGGCTGTCACTACAGCTACGCCGTCGAACTTCCCCGCGGGCGATCCGCCGACGCGATCACCCCGTGAGCCGCGTGCTGAGCCAGCCCGCGACGTCACTGCGCGCCACCGCGGCCGTCGACGTCGAGTGGTGCGTGAAGCCGTGTGGCGACGCGGGGTACACACGTAGCTCGACCTCGTTTCCCGCATCCGCGAGCCGCGTCGCCATGGCGCGGTTGTCGTCGACGAGGATGTCGTCAGAGCCGACGACGAGCAACGCCGGCGGTAGGTCGTGGAGGTCGCCGAAGATCGGCGAGATGTCGGGTGGCGTCCGATCGTCGACGTGGCCGAGGTAGGCGCCGAGGAAGTATTCGTCGGCGATCAGTCTGCCCGCGGGCGTCGTCGCGCTCAGGTCGTAGGTGCCGAACTGCAGTGCAGCGCCGCAGAATCGATGTGCAAGTCCGGCGTCACGCAGGCGAAGCAGAGTGGTCATCGCCAGTGTCGAGCCCGCCGAGAAGCCCATGAGTGCCAGTCGGTCAGTGCCGAATTTCTCTGGCGCGTAATCGATCAGCCACTGAGCGGCGATTTCACAATCATCGGGCGCTGCGGGCCAAGGGGTTTCGGGAGCAAGGCGGTAGTCGACACCGATGACCGCGACGCCGAGGGCATCGGCAAGCTCACGATTCCACATGTCGTCGTAGGCAGCCGCTCCGAAGTAGAAGCCTCCGCCGTGCAGACTCAGGATCGCTCCGCGCGGCGGCTCGGTCGGCGTGATCACTCGCACCGGCACCGACCGTCCCGCGAATTCGGCGATGAGGTCGACGGCTTCCGGGTCGCGCGGTGCAGGATGCGCCGCGCGCTGCTCGCGAAGCCGATGAACCTCGACGTCGCTCTGGGGCCCACGCTTTGTGCGGCGCGGGTCGAGTTGTGTGGGATCCACGGGTACAAAAATGTACCCCTGGATCCCACGCAACTGTCGGACCTGTTCCCTGAGTACGTTGGATCACATAGACGGTCGTCGGCAGTGAGGTGAAGGCATGGCACAGCAACTCAAGCTCGGATACAAGGCCTCGGCGGAGCAGTTCGCGCCCCGCGAGCTGGTGGAGATCGCCGTGGCGGCCGAGGAACACGGCATGGACTCGGTCGCTGTCAGCGACCATTTCCAGCCGTGGCGCCACAACGGCGGCCACGCGCCGTTCTCCTTGTCGTGGATGGCTGCGGTCGGCGAGCGCACCAAGCGCGTACAGATCGGCACGTCGGTCCTGACCCCGACCTTCCGCTACAACCCCGCCGTCATCGCGCAGGCGTTCGCGACGATGGGCTGCCTCTATCCCGACCGCATCATGCTCGGCGTCGGCACCGGCGAGGCGCTCAACGAGTACGCCACCGGATTCCAGGGCGAATGGCCCGACTTCAAGGAGCGCTTCGCTCGTCTCCGTGAGGCCATCAAGCTCATGCGCGAGCTGTGGACCGGTGAGGAGGTGACCTTCGAGGGGGAGTACTACCACACCAAGGGCGCCTACATGTACGACCTGCCCGAGCATCAGATCCCGGTCTACGTGGCCGCGGGCGGACCGGTCGTCGCACGGTATGCGGGCCGCTCTGGCGACGGCTTCATCTGCACGTCCGGCAAGGGTCCCGAGCTCTACACCGAGAAGCTCATTCCGGCCGTTCGTGAGGGTGCGGAGAAGGTCGACCGGAACTTCGCCGAGATCGACCGCATGATCGAGATCAAGATTTCGTACGACCCCGATCCGCAACTCGCACTGGAGAATTGCCGCTTCTGGGCGCCGCTGTCGCTGACCGCCGACCAGAAGAACAGCGTCAACAGCTCGACCGAGATGGAACGCCTTGCCGACGAACTGCCCATCGAGCAGGTCGCCAAGCGGTGGATCGTCGCATCCGACCCCGACGAGGCCGTCGAAAAGGTCAGGTTCTACACCGACGCCGGACTCAACCACCTGGTCTTCCACGCGCCGGGCCACGATCAGCAGCGCTTCCTCGACAACTTCGAGAAGGATCTCGCCCCGCGGCTGCGCAAGTTGTCCGTCGCCGACTGAGTCGAGCCCAGCGAACCCAGCGCAGAAAACCACGCGCCCTGGGCTGTTGAACTGTACCGGTACACGTCGACTGCCCAGGGCGTGTACTTTTCTGCGGACCCCCGGGGCCCGCGCCTCACGCCCCGACCAGCGTGCCGTGTGTGCGCCGAGCCTGCTTCCGCACCAGTTCGACGACGCGGTCGGCGGCGCGGTGCTCGCGAATACTGTGGCGGCGTCGAATCGAAATCGCCCGGCGCGGAGTCGGTTCGGCGATCGGCACCACGCGGACCGAGTCCGGAACGTCGACAAGCGCCAGCGCCGGCACCACGGTGAGCCCGACCCCGGCGGCGACGAAGTTGATCGCGGTCAGGTAGTCGTGCGTCTCCACACCGAAGCACGGGCTGAAACCCGCTGCGGTGCAGGCACGAAGTAGTGCTTCGCGGCAGGGGCCGCGCGCGATGTCGTTGTCGATCCAGACCTCGTCGGCCAACTCGCGCAGCAACACGTGATCCCTTGTTGCATAAGGGGAGTCGGGTGTGACCACCGCGTGGTAGGCATCCGAGACGAGTGGCATGACGTCGAAATCGTTCGACGACGAGCTGCCGATCACGGCTGTGGGGTCGTCGATGCCGATCTCCACATCCGGCGGCGCGACGAGGGGGTCGGTGATCTCGAGGAGTCGAAGGTCGAGTCGCAGCGCAGGGAATTCTCGGCGGATCTGCGCGACGACCGTCGGCATCCATTCCGCACCCGCGGACCCGAAGTAGGTGACGCGCAGCGTGCCCGCCCGCCCCTGCCGTAGATCGGCGACGAGCCCCTCGAGCCGCGCGAAGTGGTCGAAGATGCCCTCGGACTCCGCCGCCAACGTTCGTCCCGCCTCGGTGGCGACGATGCCCCGGCCGTCGCGCTCGACCAGCGCGAGTCCGGTCTCGCGCTGCAGCGTCGCCAGGTGCTGGCTCACCGCGGAAGGCGTGTACCCGAGAGCCGACGCTGCGCCACCGACGGAACCCTCCGCAACGACAGCTCGGAACACTCGCAGACGATGTGGATCGATCACGCCCGTGAATATACAGCGGTACTCAAGAGTCGTGTAGAAATATGAACTTGTCCTGAATTGTCCTCGGGCAGATCATTGATGGCATGACGCGTCGAACCCCCGATCTCGCCACCATCGCAGCCACGGTCACCGTGCTCCTGTGGGCGTCGGCCTTCATCGCCATCCGGTCGGCGGGTGCATCGTTCTCGCCCGGTGCGCTGGCATTCGGCCGACTGGCGACAGCTGTGGTCGCACTCGTGCCGATCGTGGTGATCATGCGACGCCGCAACGGCCTCGGGCGCGGACTCCCGCCGCTGCCGCGCGGCCGTGGCCTGGTGCTGGTGATCGTGTACGGCGTCGCGTGGTTCGCGCTCTACACCGTGACGCTCAACTGGGCCGAACAGCATCTCGACGCCGGCACGGCGGCTCTGCTGGTCAACTTCGCGCCGATCCTCGTCGCGGTGTTCGCAGGACTGTTCCTCGGCGAGGGGTTCTCGCGCCGACTCCTCATCGGCATCGGGGTGGCATTCGCAGGCGTCGTGCTGATCACAGTCGGAGGGTCGGGCCCACACGCGGATTGGCTGGGCATCGCGCTCGGACTGGCCGCAGCCGTTCTCTACGCGAGTGGCGTGCTGGTGCAGAAGGTCGCACTGACGCACATCGACGGCCTGTCGGCAACATTCTGGGGAGTCATGGTCGGCGCGCTCGCGACCCTGCCGTTCGCTCCCGCCGCGGTGCGGGAGGTTGCCGCGGCACCCGCCTCCGACATCACCGCGATGGTTTTCCTCGGCGTCGGACCGACCGCGATCGCGTTCACCACCTGGGCGTACGCGCTGTCACGCACGAGCGCGGGCGCAATGGCAGCGACAACGCTCGTCGTGCCCGCCCTGGTGATCGTGCTGTCGTGGCTGCTACTCGGCGAGGTTCCGACCCCGCTGCGGATCGTCGGAGGCGTGCTCTGCCTCGCGGGCGTGGCGATGACACGCGGGTTGATCCTTCTGCCGATGCGCAGAGCTCGCGCCTCAGCCCTGAGAGTATCGCGCGGACCCGCCGTCTCGAGTGGGCCCGTCGAGAGTCAGTTGCAGGAATGCAAGGTCGAGCCATGATCCGAACTTCGTCCCGACCTGTGGCAACAATCCGACGCGTGTGAAGCCCAACCGCTCGTGAATCCGGATCGATCCTTCGTTGGCGGCGTCGATGGCAGCGACCATCACGTGGAATCCGTCGGCACGTGCACGGTCGATCAGCGCGTGCATCAGCGCCTGCCCGGTGCCTTTTCCGCGCTGATCCGATCGCACGTACACCGAATGTTCGACGGTGTGCCGATACCCGTCGTGCGGCCGCCACGGCCCGTAGGTGGCGTAGCCGACGACCTGCCCATCCGTCGACGAGTCCTCGACCGCGACCAGCACCGGAAACCCTGCATCCTGGCGCTGCGTCAGCCACGCCAGCCGGTTCGCGTCGTCGACGATCTGTTCGTTCCAGATCGCGGTGGTGTTCTCGACGGCGTCGTTGTAGATGGGCGTGATGCCGGGGACGTCGCCTGCGCGCGCGTCACGAATCTCCATGGGCGCCGAGCCTAGGGCATGGGTCCGCGTGAGTACGCATACGACCTCGCGCACTTCACCGCGCAGCGAAAGTGACCGGTACCCTGCGCCGACGTCTGCCCGATTCGCTAACTTTCAAGCATGGAATCGGATCGTCTTGTCGATGTGGGCGTCGGGCTGGTGTCGCGCTTCGGCGCGAAGGCGCTCAGCCTGACGTCTGTGGCCCGTCACGCCGGCGTGGCTAGGGCGACGGCTTACCGCATGTTCGGCGGACGTGACGCGCTCGTCGCTGCCATGCTCGACCGCGAGATCGCGCTGCTGCGCGTGAAACTACGCGAATGGTCCGACACCGCCCCCGACGCCGCGGGCAAGGTGCGGGCACAGGTGCTCGGCGTGCTGCCCCACATCCGCGAGCATGAGGCGCTGCAGTACGTCCTCCGTCAGGAACCGGAGGAGATCGTGCGCGCGCTGGTCGCGACCAACGACGACAACGGACCCGACCTGATCGAGAAGATCGTCGACGCCACGCTGCCCGACGTCGCGCCCCAGGTGCAGGCCGAACTGTCGCCCGATGCGCGCGGCGCCGCCGAGTTCATGGTCCGCATCATCTACTCGCTGATGCTGGTTCCCGACAGCAGCCTCACCGATGAACAGATCGCCGACCTGATCGTTCGGGCAATCGTCACCTGACCGGGCCACCTCACCCGCGACGCTCAGTGGTGGCACCAACTACGCTGACCACTATGTCGCCCGACGCTGTGAGCGCAACGAAGATCTACATCGTGTCCGCGGAAGCGGAGACCGGAAAATCGGCGGTGGCGCTCGGTGTGCTGTCGCTCCTGACGGCAACCGGCGGCAGGGTCGGCGTGTTCCGACCCATCTCTCGGGCCGCTCACGGCGAGCGTGACTACCTCCTCGACCTCCTGCTCGAACACACCTCGGCGGACATCAGCTACGACGAAGCCATCGGCGTCACCTACGACCAGGTACACGCAGACCCGAGCGGCTCCATCGCCGACATCGTCGCGCGCTTCCACGCCGTCGAATCGCAGTGCGACGCCGTCGTCATCGTCGGTTCGGACTACACCGACGTCGGCAACCCGTCGGAGCTCACGTACAACGCACGTATCGCGGCCAACCTCTCGGCGCCGATCATCCTGGCGCTCAAGGCACTCGACCGCACACCCACCGAGGTGCGCGACCTCGCCGAGCACCTGCGCACCGAGATCGCCGCGATGCACGCGACCACCGCCGCCATCGTCGCCAACCGCTGCGATCCCGAGCACATGAACGATATCGGTGCCGCACTGGCCAAACTCGACGTTCCGTGCTGGTGTCTGCCGGAGCTGCCCGTGCTCTTCGCGCCGACGATGGCCGAGCTCAAGAGGTCGTTGGGCGCCGAGATGTACAGCGGCGACCCGGAACTCCTCGATCGTGAGGCGCTTCGGGTGATGGTCGGCGGCATGACCGCGGAGCACATCCTCGAGCGACTCACCGAGGGCATGGTGGTGATCACCCCGGCCGATCGCTCCGACGTCTTGCTTTCGTTGGTGAATGCCAATGCCGCGCAGGGCTTTCCGCGACTGACCGGCATCATCCTCAACGGCGGTCTCAAACCGCATCCGATGATCGACGCTCTCGTCGGCGGATTGAAGTCCAAGCTTCCGGTCATCACCTGTGAACAGGGCACCTACGACACCGCACGCATCGCCGCCGACACCCGCGGTCGCATCGCGATCGGATCGGCTCGCAAGATCGACGCGGCGCTCGGACTCATGGAGCAGTACGTGGAGCCCGAGGAGCTGATCAAGGTGCTCGACGTCAAGCCGTCTGAGGTCGTCACCCCGCAGATGTTCGAGTACGGGTTGATCACCCGCGCGCGGTCGGACCTCAAGCGCATCGTGCTTCCCGAGGGCAGCGACGACCGAATCCTGCGTGCCGCAGGACAATTGCTGCGTCGCGGAGTCGTGGAACTGATCATCCTCGGCAACCCCGAGTCGGTGACGGCCCGCGCGAGCGACCTCGGGGTCGACCTCGACGGCGTCGAACTCATCGATCCCGACAACTCCGAGCTGACAGACGAATTCGCGCACACCTACGCAGAACTCCGCAAGCACAAGGGCATGGATTTCGAGCACGCCCAGGAGCGGATGCGCGACGTCTCGTACTTCGGCACGATGCTCGTGCACACTGGCCGCGCCGACGGAATGGTCTCCGGCGCAGCGCATACCACCGCACACACGATCCGACCGGCGTTCGAGATCATCAAGACGGTTCCGGGGGTCTCGACGGTCTCGAGCGTCTTCTTCATGTGTCTACCCGACAAGGTGCTCACCTACGGTGACTGCGCCATCGTTCCCGATCCGACCGCCACCGAGCTCGCCGACATCGCGATCTCCTCCGCCGCAACGGCATCCGCGTTCGGTATCTCCCCGCGCGTTGCGATGCTCTCCTACTCGACGGGGCGCTCGGGAACCGGCGCCGACGTCGACAAGGTGCGCGTCGCAACAGATCTCGTCCACGAACGGGCTCCGGAGCTCTCCGTCGAGGGCCCCATCCAGTACGACGCCGCGGTGGAGCCGAGCGTCGCGGCGACCAAGATGCCCGACTCCGAGGTCGCCGGCCGGGCCACGGTACTGATCTTCCCCGACCTCAACACCGGCAACAACACCTACAAGGCCGTGCAGCGCAGTGCGGGTGCTGTCGCGATCGGCCCTGTGCTGCAGGGACTTCGACGCCCCATCAACGATCTCTCCCGTGGCGCGCTGGTCTCCGACATCGTGAACACCGTTGCCATCACCGCCATCCAGGCCCAGAACATCGACGCACAGGAGTCAGGCCGATGAGTTCATCCACCGAGGGTGCCGTGCTGGTGCTCAACGCCGGGTCGTCGTCGTTGAAATATCAACTGCTACACCCGGACACGGCAGAGGTCATCGCCGAGGGGATAGCCGAGCGGATCGGTGAGGACGAGTCGTCGATCACGCACGAGCAGAACGGCGAGTCCTCGACGCGCACCGAACCGCTGCACGACATCTCGGCCGCGCTCGACGCGGCGTCGGAGATGTTCGCGCAGTCGGGAACCGATCTCGCGACGGCGGGACTGAGCGCCGTCGGACATCGCGTCGTGCACGGTGGCCGTAGCTTCTTCCACCCCACGCTCGTCACCGATGAGGTGGTGTCGGAGATCTCGCGGATCTCCACCCTCGCACCCCTGCACAACAACGCGAACCTCGCGGGTATCGAGGTGGCACGAAAGAAACTTCCCGACGTCCCGTCGGTCGCCGTGTTCGACACCGCCTTCTTCCACGACCTGCCCGACGAGGCCGCAACGTACGCCATCGACCGTGGGGTCGCACACCTACATGCGGTGCGGCGCTACGGCTTTCACGGTACGAGTCATCAGTACGTCTCGGGCAAGGCTGCGGAGTTCCTCGGTCGCGACTACGCGGATCTGAACCAGATCGTGCTGCACCTGGGTAACGGTGCGTCGGCGTCGGCGATCGCACACGGCGAACCGATCGACACCAGCATGGGTATGACGCCCCTTGAAGGTCTGGTGATGGGCACCAGAAGCGGCGACATCGACCCCGGCGTACTGCTGCACCTGAGCCGCGTCGCCAAGCTGTCCAACGATCAACTCGACACCCTGCTCAACAAGAACTCCGGACTCAAGGGTCTGTGCGGCGACAACGACTTTCGCACCATCACCTCGCGGATGGACAGCGGCGATGACAACGCCAAGCGTGCGTACAAGGTCTATATCCACCGCCTGCGCCGCTACATCGGGGCCTACATGATCGAACTGGGCAAGGTCGACGCGATCACCTTCACCGCGGGTGTCGGCGAGAACGCCGACAACGTGCGACGCGACGCGCTGGCCGGTCTGGAGACTTACGGGATTGTTCTCGACGACGAGCGAAACTCTGTGCGTAACAAGCAGGCTCGACGCATCTCGGCCGACTCGAGCGCGATCGACGTGCTTGTCGTACCGACCAACGAAGAGCTGGCCATCGCCCGCCAGGCCGCAGCCGTCGCCCGCGGCGAGCAGCCCGAGTAGCAGCTGGTTCGCTGGTCGAGCCCGATCCGCTGGTCGAGCTTGTCGAGACCACCCCTCAAAACAGCGACCAGGGCCGCACGTAGTTCGCGAGGTCGACGAGAAGGAACCGGTGGTCGCGGTTGGTGCGCGTCTGCCGCGCGAGGTGGCGAAGCGACCTCTCGGTTCCGGTGCGCAGGCCCTGCTCGGTGAACGGAAAACCCAAGAGCCACGCGGGTTCTCCCGTGTCGTCGGGGTGGTTGTGCACCCAGCCGAGCGCGGTGCCGAGAACGATCAGTTGTAGCCGCTGCTTGCGCGGCTCGCTGTCGGGCATGGCTTCCATACGCTTGGCCGCCTCGACGAGCTGATCCTTGCTCACCTGCGACGGGTCGCGTCCGTGTACGAGGGCGATGACCGCCGTCGCGCGTGCGGTGTTGAAATGTCGGCTCGTCGCAGGTACCTCGTCGAGGGGTTCGATTGCTGCGTCATAATCGCCGCGAGCGACGGCGAGGCGCGCCATTCCGAACGCTGCCGTGACGATGCTGTGGTCGGTCAGCCACAGGTCGTGATAGTTCTGTGCCGCAACGTGATACATGTCGGTGATGCGGTCGACGGACCCCTCGGACGGATCGGATTCGTCCGAGAGCCAACGCCCGATGAGCTCGGCGGTACCCGCGACGGCGAGCTTCGGGGCCACCTCGCCCGGCATCGCCTGCAGCACGGCGTCGAACCAGCCGTACGCCAGTTCGGGCTCGTCGTTCATCAGCGAGCAGATTCCCATGTACCACTGCACGCGCCACGAATCCCCGTGTTGCACAGACACATCACGCAGCAACTCGAGCGCTGTGTCGACGTCGTCGAGTTCGAGGTGCGCTCGCGCCTCCGCGAGATCGATCTCCAGTGACGGATGCGCCGCAGACGTCGGCTGTCCGAGCAGCGAGCGGAAACCCTCCGCCCGCGCCGCGTGGATGGAGTCGAGTGTCTGCCTCGGATCGCTCAGCGCTGCCGAATTGAGTAGTCCCGCAGCGGGATCGGTCGGATCGACGAGTGGCACCGGCAGTGCGCGTGCCATGTCGACCGGGTCGTAGAAGGCCGCGAGATCGGGATCGAAGAAGCCGTCGACGGGGGCGAGCATCAACTCGGTGCCGAATGTCGAGCGCTGCGGCGTGAACACCGTCGACAGTGATGGCCGTGGCACACCGGTGTGCACGGCGACGGTCTCGCGCAGCACGTTGAGCAACTGCGTCGTCATCTCCTCCGCGGAAGAGAAGCGGTCGTCGGGATCGGGTGCCGTCGCACGCTGCAAGAGCTTGTAGAACGACGGATTGTCGCGGAACACGGGGGTGTCGTCGGGGTCGGGTAGACCGTCGACATACCGGCCGTCGCTCATCGGCATGTCGACGGTCAGCGCCGCCAGGGTGCGTCCGATGCTGTAGATGTCTGTGACGACTTGTGGACCGGTCTGCACGATCTCCGGGGCCTGGAAACCCGGTGTCCCGTAGAGGTGTCCGTAGCCGTTGACCGG
>NZ_DLSO01000128.1:0-14736 GCF_002500165.1 Gordonia sp. UBA7860
CGATATTGACGGTATCCAGTAGGGCACTGCATCACGCGTTGCGCAGCAACAGAACTCTGTCGGCGATAGTGCGAACACCCGGGTTCGCGGGCCTCAAGTAGCTGGCACTTGTCTCAGATTCTTCATCACCCACAACCACCCCACGCCGTACGCCATTGCGCATGACGTCATCGCGCAAGTCCCAGAAACGCCATCAACGAGCGTTCGACTTCGATGAGCTGTTCGGATGTCAGACGGCCGACACGCGTCTGAACATTTGACCGTCGTACCGTAGTTAGCTTGTCAACCATCACGTCACTGTCGCTGTCGAGACCCGAGATCGCGTCGCGATCACCCGGGATACGAATCCGAAACAAGGGCGCATCGATGAGCTGGCTCGTCATCGGCGCAACTACCACCGACAGGGTTGAATCAAAAAGGTCATCCTGCATGATGACGGCCGGCCGCGGCTTGGACGCATACACACCACCCGCAACGGTCCAGATTTCGCCGCGAATCACGCCTCGTCGTCCCAAGGCGCGGCGACAGCCTCGACGAAATCCTGCTCATCCCCGTCGGCGTCGGCCTCTGCCACGAGGGCTGACTGCTTGTGGGCTTGCGCGGCAAACTCTGGCGTTCGGACGTCAGGAACCCAGACCTGCAACGGCCGCAAACCGCGCTCACGCATCCGGCGCCTGTACTCGCCGACCCGGTCCTTCACTGCCATGACTACACGTTACATGTAACGATCCGCACTGGCCACGCGCACAGCCCCCACGATGACTATGCAGGAATCGAATATCCAGAATTACCGGTAAACCACTGCACATTGCATCCCCCTGATTGCTTGTCATCCGACCCGCGCCGGGAAATATCGTCTCTCTGATGGCATCGGGGCCGTGTCGCGGGCTCGGTGGTCTTCGCGGCCTGGCCACCCCTCGGAGTCGCGTCACGTCTAACCTGCACGGGTCGCAGTCCGCGCTCACGCAATCCGGCGCCTGTACTCACCGACCCTGTCCCGCGCTCGGCGACGGTTTTGCCTCGCGTCTCCCCCTGTGTCCCTACGCAGTTACTTGGCACAAGGCCGCCTAGCGAGGACGAATCGAATAGTCTGCCACCGGAAACCTTGTCGACGCGGCGTCAAACATCTCCCGATCCATTTCACGACGTCTGAGCACGGCTGGCGAATCGGTGGCGCTGTAGCCGATTTCGTCAACGCGCCCTTCAACGAGTGCGTCGAACACGGCATCGACGAATTCCTCCACCGGCGCGCCGTGTACGTGTCCGTGTCCCGCCAACTGAGTTGCCACCGCCGGTGGGATGACCTCGACGACCCGAACCCCTGTGTGACGCAAGGCGAAACGAAGATTGATCGTATAACTGTGCATTGCAGCCTTACAGGCGCTGTAGACAGGAGCAAACGGCTGCGGGATGAGAGCACCGCCCGAGGTGACGTTCACAATCACCGACGGTCGGGAGTGCTTCGTCAGGAGAGGCGCGAGTAGCGCATTCAGGTGAATCGGCCCAGCGAGCAGTGTGTCGATTTCCACCTGCCGCTGATGCCAGGGAGCGCCGTCGACCGCAAGAGGCACCCGGCGCTGAACGCCCGCATTGTTGACGAGCGTATCGATCTCGGGCATCTCGGCAAGAACATGTGCGGCAAGCCGTTCCCGATCGATCGGCGCTGAAACGTCACTGACGACGGTCTCGAGTCCGGGGGTTCCCCTGCGCCGCGTGGCGCAGGGCGTCGGCCGATCGACCAGTCACCATGACGCGGTCGCCCCGCTCGGCGTACCGCTGCGCAAGCGCCAATCCGATACCGGCACTGCCGCCCGTGATCAGAACCGATCTCGATGTTGACATGTCAACATGGTGCATCGAGTCGGTTGACATGTCAACATCGTCCTTCGTAGAGTCCGGCGAATGACGACATCGCGATTGAACGACACCGAACTGCTGCACTGGCAACAGTGGAAACGGGCCGCCGATCGGGTGTGGTCGTCGACGGTCAACCAGATCACCGCGGAGACAGGGCTGTCGGGAGCCGATTTTTCTGTTCTGACCCGGGTAGCCGAGTCCGATGGTAACCGCATTCGACAAGCGCGCCTCGCGGAATTGTTGGGATGGGAGCGAAGCAGGCTCTCTCGGCAAATCTCACGAATGGTCGACAGAGGACTACTCACTCGCGATGTGGCGCAAGGGGTTCGGACGATCAGCACCACAGAGGCAGGGCAGTCTCAGGTGGTTCGCGCCCGTCACGCGCATTCAAGAGCTGTGCGAACACATCTGTTCGACCACATCGAGTCCAAAGACGCCGACGCATTCTGGAGGGTGATCGACGCCTTGACGCGCGAATGAGACTACGAATCGCGCCTCCAAGGCGCTACTACAATTGATCCCACATGCCACACCTTGACGCAGCACGCACCCGATGCTGATCATCAGCATCACCCTCGGCGTGGCCGCGTCCGCGTGCGCGCTCGCCGCCGCCTACGTCTACCTTCACGAAAACCCCAAGCGCGACAACATCGCTCGCGACCATCTTGCTCGACGCTGGCTCGTCGCCACCGCCGTTCTCGGGTTCTCAGTTGTCCTCGTGCGATTCGTTTGGCTGCTGGTGCAGTAGTTCCGCGAAACCGTTAACGAAGCAACACAATCGATGCGTCAGCGAAGCGACCGGCTCATCTGTTTGAGGGCACGTAACAGCGACGCTTGTTCGACGTCGCTGAGGCCAGAGAGCATCCGCTCCTCCACCGAACGTACAGCCGCAGAAGCCTTCTCGAGCTTGCGGCGCCCACGGGGCGTGAGCCGTGCAGGAAGCACTCTGCCCACGGGCGCGGCGTCGGGTCTGGTGACATAGCCATCCCGTTCCAGTCCTTGCAGTAAGACGCTCATCGCTTGACGTGTGATGAACGTGCCACGGGCCAGTTCGGAATTCGACAGACCAGCTCGCTGCGCAAGCAGCTCAAGACACGAGTACTGGGTGACGCTTAGACCGAGCGGTCGGAGAACGTCCTCCATCGCTGCGCGGAGTGCGCTTGCCACCACCTTGAGGGCATACCCCACAGAGGTTTCTAGTTCGACGGTCTCCCGTTCGACGCCGCTTCCGTCTTGACTCATGTCAACATATTGACATACAGTCTCCTATGTCAGTTTATTGACACTCGATTCCGGAGGAAAACATGCCCGTCAGCGGTCCCGACTTCATCTCCCTACAAACACGCAACCTCGAAGCATCCCAGGCGTTCTACGAGAAGTACCTTGGCTTGGTCCGCTCCCCGGCGGGGCCTCCGCACGCGGTCGTGTTCGACACCAAGCCGATCACCTTCGCCCTGCGAGATCTGATTCCCGGCACCGACCTCGACGCCGTCTCTCAACCCGGTATCGGCGCAGCAATCTGGCTTCACGCCACCGGTGTGCAGGAGATCCACGACGCCCTCGTCGCGGATGGATACACCATCGTGTCAGAACCCATCGATGGCCCATTTGGACGGACATTCGCATTCGCCGACCCCGACGGCTATCACATCACTCTTCACGATCGCGCCTGAACCGCGCCCGCCTGGTGCTGTCTGCTCACCGATGCGAAAGTCACTGCGGCAACGACGAATTTGTCACGCTCGGCGGACGACGCCCCCAGTGCGTCGAACCACGGCATCAAGTTCGGGTTCGCGGGGCGTCTGACGGCAGACCGTTCCACACTGACATCACATGCGGGCGCATAGCCGAGTCCCGGCACAGCGACCGTCGGTGCGAAGTTGCGCCACCCGCCGACGAAGAGCGGAACGTACGGTGCGACTTTGCGACGTATCGACTCCTGCACCGCACTGAACACATTGCTGATCCGGTAGGCGATCGACAGGGAATTGTGCTCGGTCACGCTCTCGTCGTCGCGACATAGAGTGGTGCCCAACCGTTTCCAGTCAATGGCCACACCAGAGCGTCGATCGTCGCGGGTCGTTGCCTCAGATGCCATCCACAGCAACGATTTATCGGAGTAGTAGCAATTCTCGTACCCTCCCCCGACGTCGCTGTGCACACCGTCGAACCAGACCTGGCTGATGTCGGCGTGCTGGCCTCCCCAGAGGCAGGGCGCGAAGACTCGTCGACGCTCGGCGATCCCCAACGCGTGCCTGGCGGTCTTCACCATCGGCGAGAGCGTCACGTCGTGGAACTTGTACTTCGCGCGGGCGATTCCCGGAACACCCAGAGCGCCAACAGTATCGAACACCCCGAGGAATTCGATGCGTACCTCGCCACGCACGTGGGTGTGCTTGTCGATGGCCGCAAGCGCGCGCTCGTGCACGGGATCGGCGGGAGGAGTCTCTGTGGAACTCTTCGCGCGCGGCCGGTTGCGGTAGAGGTCCATCGCTGTGGGCAACTGACCCTCCGCAACCCCCATCGGGGTGAGCAGTCCGACATGCGCGATCAAGCCGCACAGACTCCTGGCCGTGTATGCGCCGCGGCTGAATCCGAACACAAAGATGCGGTCGCCAGGTTCGTAGTTCAGCGCGAGGAATCGATAGCAGTCGACGATCGCGTCGTCGAGGCCCACACCGAATGCGCCGGCAACCATCCGTTCGATCCGACTACCAGTTGATCCGACGCCGCGCGCGTAATGCACGATCTGGGTCTCGCCATCGAAGCCGCTGGGCGCAATCGAGCGCGCGATCTTTTCGACGTTCGAGACGTATCGATCGTCGGAGTTCTTCCACGTCCCGTCACAGCACACCACGAGATTCTTGGTCATGCTGTCGACGCTAGGGCTCCGACTATGCGCCCACACGCGTAGCGCGGTACGTGTTTGCGTTCGGGTCAGCCGATCGCGTGTTGCGTAGTCGGGCCAGATCGACGCCGAGGGAAAAAAATCGGAACCCAGATTCATCGAGGACCGGATGTGTCCCCTATCCCCCATAGCGTCGTCGTTGTCAGATCAACCCGCCACACAGGAGCACCTGATGACGACAGCACCGCTTGAGCCCGCCGACGACAATGTCGTCGAACTCTCCCGTGTCACCACCCGACGATCGCCTGAATCATCGCCTCAAGCAACACCTTCCGGCACCACGCCAGGTATTGCGGGCAAGGCACGAACGATCGCGCTGATCTGCTTGCTCGCCGCGTCGTTCATGGAACTCATGGACGCAACCGTCGTCAACGTCGCGCTTCGCACGATGCAGGTCGATCTCGGCGCCTCCGCAGTGAGTCTGCAGTGGATCGTCGCCGGCTATCCACTCACCTACGCCGTGGGACTGATCCTCGGTGCACGGCTCGGCGACAACTTCGGCCGACGCAAGCTCTTCGTCGTCGGTCTCGCTGCGTTCGGACTCGCTTCTCTGGCATGTGGACTCGCGGCCGGGCCCACCGAGCTCGTCG
Organism: Gordonia sp. UBA7860; assembly: GCF_002500165.1. Classification (NCBI taxonomy): domain Bacteria; kingdom Bacillati; phylum Actinomycetota; class Actinomycetes; order Mycobacteriales; family Gordoniaceae; genus Gordonia; species Gordonia sp. UBA7860. Next base: position 5,356 of record NZ_DLSO01000128.1, read on the forward strand.
TCTTTCGCCTCGTCCAAGGAGTGGCGGCAGCACTGATGGTGCCGCAGGTGCTGAGCAACATCCAGGTGCTGTATCCACCGGCCGAGCGCGGTAAGGCGATGGGCATGTTCACGTCGGTCACCGGTCTCGCGGCGGTCACCGGACCCATCCTGGGAGCCGTGATTGCCGACGGTGATTGGTTCGGGTTGTCATGGCGACCGGTATTCCTGATCAACGTGCCGCTCGCAGTGCTCGCTATCGCGGCAGCGATCGCCTTCATCCCCGAGTCACGCTCGGCGATCAAAGCACCCATCACAGCCGGTACGGCGCTGCTCCTGGGCGGCTCGCTGGCGGCGATCATGCTTCCGATCACACTCGGACCTGAAAATGATTGGCCGGCTTGGGGATTCGCCGTGATGGCTGCTGGTGTTGCCGGGCTCTGGGTGTTCGGACTCCGACAGGTGCGTTCGGCTCGACGCGGCGTCGAACCCATGGTCCCGCCGGCCTTGTTCGCCACTCGCTCATTTTCGGTCGGGCTCGCGGCATTCACGGCGCTGATGGTCCCCACCGGCGGATACTTCCTGGTCCAGTCGTTGCACGTCCAGCTAGCGCTCGGCTGGTCGGTACTTCACACGGGCCTCATGTGGATTCCGTTCTCGCTCGCAGTGCCGATCTCGGCTGGTCTCGCCGCGACGGTGCTCGTCGCACGATTCGGTAAGCGGGTCCTGCAGGTCGGAGGTGCGGTGTTCATCGTCGGCATGCTGCTGATGGCCTTCGCCGAACAATCGGCGCATCCCGCATTGTGGTTTGCCGCAGCTCTGACCGTCGCGGGGCTTGGCTTCGGCGGGATCGTCGGCTCGGCTGGGCTGCTGGTACTCAACGACGTTCCGGTGCGCCTCGCAGGTGCGGCGTCGGGCGTCTTCAACACCGCCCAGGCACTCGCGGTGTCGTTCGGCGCCGCGGTCGTCGGGACCGTGTATACGTCGGTCGGAGAATCGTCAGGGCTCGAGCGCGCCTACCACGCCTCACTGATCGTCATGATCGGGTTCATCGTGGTGGGCGCCCTGATCGCCCAGGCATTGCGCACCTCGGCCACGACGTCCGACGCAACTGACCTCGAACCCGTGGTCGCGTAACGTCTCACCTGATTTCGCTGTCGGACGACGGGGGCCTGCACCAGCAGGCCCCCGTCGCCGCCGTTAACACGTGGTTGCCAACCAATTCACGGCCGACGCACCCAGCACCGATGAGTTCCGATGCGGCGCTGAGTCACAATCTTCGAGAACCCGGCGTCGACACAGAGGGACACAAGATGGCCACTGAGATGCTGTTCCTGCACGGAGCGGGCGGATTTCACGACGATCAGCCGCTGGCCGCTGCGCTGGGAAGCGAACTCGATGCGCATGTTTCGATGCCGGAGTTGCCCGACGAGGACATGTCGGTCTCGGCATGGACGTCGGCGATCCGCCCGTATGTCGACGAGCTGACTGACTCCGACGTGCTTGTGGCCCATTCGTTCGGTGCGTCGATGTTGCTCGCACTGTTGAGCGCAATGGCGACGCCTCCGCCGCGCGCGTTTCTACTGGCGATGCCGAACTGGGGCGATCAGGGCTGGGCAGTCGCCGACTACGACTTCATCGGCCCGGAACCGACGACGGCCCTCTCGCTGCATCACTGCGAGGACGACGACGTCGTGCCCGTCAGCCACGTGGCGCTCAACCAGCGGCTCCTGCCATCAGCAGACGTTCGCCTCCACGAAGTAGGTGGACATCAATTCGACGGATGCGCCTCGCTCGTCGCTGCCGGCATTCGTGCGCACAGATGACGCCCACACCCGACCGGCCACCGCTCAGCGAAGTTTGGCGCCGTACACCCGCGTAACGGTCAGCTTGAGCAGCACGCGCCTATCGCTGACCATCACTTCGCGGTATTCGGCCCAATCCGGATGCTCGCCCGCGCCCAGGCGGTAGTAGTCGACCAATGCATCGATCTCGGGACCGTCAGGATCGCTCGACGGGCCGATCAGTTCGGCGGTTCCCTCTGCCGTGGCCCAGGTGAAGCCGTCGGCGCTGGTGTATTCAATGGCGGCGCGTGGATCCCGGCGGAGGTTGGCGGTCTTCGCACGTCCGTCGGTCATGGATACGTAAATCGTGTCGGACTCACGGTCGTACACCGAGGTGACCGGTGAGAGTTGAGGAAGTCCGTTCGCCTTGATGGTGGCGAGGATGGCGATCGACGTGTCGGCGATCAGGTCACGGGGGTCGTACTGCTCGTCAGTCATGGTTGTGGCAACCGTCACCGAGCCGGGGGCATTCCCGTGCATCGTCGACTCACCACTACCCTCTGCCCGTGACTTTCTCGACCTGGGCGGCGCTGCTGACTGCGTGCGTACTGATCAGCTTCACCCCGGGCGCCGGCGCGATCAACACGATGAGCAACGCCATGAATGTCGGATTCCGACGCGCAGTCTGGGGTGTGCTCGGTCAACAGGTCGCGCTGCTCATCCAACTCCTCATCGTCGCCGCAGGCCTCGGCGTGATCATCTCCCGATCGCACACCGCGTTCCAGGTCATCCGCTACACCGGCGCGGCGTACCTCATCTACCTCGGAATCCGACAGTTCTTCCGACGGCCCGACATGTCCGACGAGGCAAACGTGGCCGTGTACAACGAATCGGCCGCGTCGATGTTCGTACGAGGACTCTGGGTCAACCTACTGAACCCGAAGGCGATCGTGTTTCTGCTCGCGTTCATACCGGGATTCGTTCGCCCAAACGATCCCCAGCTGATCCAGTACTTGGTCATCGGAGTGACGATGGTGGTCGTCGACGTGATCGTGATGTGGTTCTTCTTTGCCCTGATAGCACGGGGATTCGCGCGCGTCACGCGGACCGAGCAGGGCCAACGTCGTCTCAACCGTGTTTTCGGCGTTCTCTTCGTCGCCGTCGGCGTCATGCTCGCGATTGTGTGACGATGTTCGAGGCAAGAGCACTCGAAGGCTTCACAATTGCAAGCAGTACCAGCGTCCACTGGAGGACTCACGATGTCATCGCCTGAGATCGACGATCGAGCACGCGTCGAGAGCCTCCTCGACGCGCAGACCAAGGCTGAACGACTCTTCGACGAGGTGGAGCGGCGCGGCATGATCCGCGCGGGAATCGGCGAACGCGCACTCTCCGACGAGATCCGTGACCTCGCCGCCGAGATGTTCGGCGTCACGCGTCACTGGCACAAACGAATCGTCCGCGCCGGAGAGAACACGCTGGAGACCTTCCGCGCCAACCCACCGGACCGGATCATCGCCGACGACGACATACTGTTCCTCGACTTCGGGCCGATCTTCGAAGAATGGGAAGCCGACTTCGGCCGCACGTTCGTCCTGGGCGACGACGCACTCAAGCGACGTCTCGCCGACGACCTGCCCCGAGTCTGGGAAGCCGGCCGCGCCTACTTTCGTGCGCATCCCGAGATCACCGGGGCCGAATTGTTCGACCACGTAGTCGAACTCAGCGAGGAAGCCGGATGGGATTTCGGTGGCGAGATCGCCGGACACCTCGTCGGCGAGTTCCCGCACGAGAAGATCTCCGGCGACGAAATCGAGAGTTACGTCGCGCCAGGTTCATCAGGTCCCATGCGTCGCCTGGATCCGTCTGGGCGCGTGTGCCATTGGATTCTCGAGGTGCACCTCGTCGAGCCCGACCGTCAATTCGGTGGCTTCTACGAGGAACTCCTCGACCTTCCGTGAACAAAGTTGTGTGTGCGGGGAATGAGACTACTTCCCCACTGCCGGTGACCTTTTGCGCGCTGTATTCCCTGCCGGGTTTGCGGCGTGTCCACCGCCTCTCGACGGTAGTCACCATGTCCAGTGCCGTGACGTGGCACCATACGTTACGACGACCGCTTCTCCACCGCTGTCACGTCGAAGAAAGACTGGCCGGTCTCTCCGCTACCGTTACTGGCGCGTGAACGTCACTCGGGCCTTGCGGGCTCGAAGGCGCCCTGATTCGCCTTGCGGCGTCAGGGATTAGGACACTGTCGCGATGTCGTCGGGAAGAGGCTTTCGCTTGTGTGGTGGGAGCCACGCTGGACTTGAACCAGCAACCTGCCATTCTGCAAATGACCGCTCTGCCAATTGAGCTAGTGTCGCGTCGACTGAGGATGTGCTCTTCCGCGCGGTTCCGGGCCTTTTGAACCCAGAATGCCGCACACCCTCGACCTTTCGGATGTCGGTCCTACTCGATCTCTCCTGCCTCGGCGAAGCCGCCACGCCCCGCCTCCACAGTCATGGAACACGCCCTCGACTGAACCATCTCGGACTCAAATTCCCTCCCTCACCGCAACATTCGTCACCACTGACCACACCTGGCAGGTGTCGGGTCACCGATCGGCTCTCCCGGCTCTCACCATCAGATCGCTTCGACGTTGCCTCCACCCTGGGGTGAAGGTTCCGGCTCGGAGTGCATGGGGTACCGGAACTTCTCCCGGCGACGGATGTCACCCGCCTTTCACCGGATCACTCCGGCTTATGCGCCATGCCGCATTCGTATGTCGATGTAGTTGTCAAACGTACTGCACCACTTGGGTTGTCGTCGTCAAGCAGTGCGAGTAGCGACTCTAAGCGGTCGGTCCACGACGCACAACAGATTTTCTGCCGATTCCGCGAAAACCGACGCTGAGCGGTACTTCTCAGTTCCGATCGGCGTCGTCCGACAGTTCGTCGAGACGCTGCTGTGCGCGCGATCGCGCGTCGGATGCCGACTCCAGAGCGGTCGCGGCTTCGTCCCGCTGTGACCGCGCTGTCTCCGCCGCTCGCTGGGCGAAGCGCTGCTCCTGTTCGGCACGATCCAGTTCCGCGCGCATCCGCGCGACTCGGCCCGCGAGATCGGTAGCGGCGCGCTCGGCATCGTCGACGCTGCGCTGAGCGCTATCGAGTTCGACGGTCGCCGAGTCGACGTCGGCGGTGTGTCGATCGAGAAGTGCTCTGGCGGCGTCTATCTCCGCCGCGCGGTCGGCCGTCGAACCCTCTTCAGCGGTGGACGAGGGTTCGGGCATCTCTGCGGTCGCCTCGTCGGCGGGTCCCGGCGAATCGGCGAGCGCCACCAGCCCGGCCGGGCCGAAGCCGCTGTACTCCATCGCGGTGACCAGCCGACCGCGACGCAGCAAGTCGGCCACCTGTTCGTCGCCGATCGCCGCACGCAGTGTCTGAACAGCCTCTCGTTCGACCGTCGTGCTCATACCCGCGCCGATCTCGGTGGCGAACGACCGTAGGTGCTCGAGCGCAGTCTGCACCACATCGCGTCGTCGTGTTGACAGCTTCCGCAGGAGTTCGGCCGACGAGCGACGCTGCGCCTCGCGGAGTTCGTCGGCAACGCTGAGCAGGGGGTCGAGATCCGTCGGCGAACGTCGAATCCACTGGTTGAGCAACCAGGCGACCTGCGTCGGCTTGCGCGCACGCGCGATGTCGAGGGCGAGCCCGGGAGCATCGGCCGCGCGTGCCGAACGTGTCAGTTCGCGCCTACGTGAGACGAATTCACTTGGTGCGCAACCATACAACTCGTCGAGAGCGTCGTCGAGGTCCACGCGCGAACCCTCAGATGCCGAACTCGATGATCGCTCGCTCGCCGAACTTCCGAAAGCCCATGCGCTGCAACAGCGGCGACGATGTGGCGGTCTCGGCGTGCACGAGCCCGAGCGAGGCTCCCCGACGTCGCGCGTCGTGTAGTCGAGCGACGATCAACGCGCGGTAGATGCCGCGACCCCGATGAGCGGGCAGGACGGCACCACCCCACATGCGAGCGACCTCACCCTCGATCGTGTAGCCACCGGCGCCGGCCGCGTCGAGACCGTCGCGCGATGAGACGCCAGCCACGAAAAGGCCGGGCGGCGTGTCGTTCCGCGTGGCAGCGTCGTCGAGGATGGGTGGCGGAAAACCCCAGGCGTCGAGGGAGATTCGGGCGAACTCGGCGATTCCGGCATCATCGTCGACGCGGCGCGCAACCACGTCGTCGGGCATCGGTATCCGGTCGACGATCTCGACCGCCGTCTTGAGCGCGACGATGTCGCGGACGGCGATCGTAGTGGCATCGCGTCGCTCGAGTTCGGCATCGTCGATACCCCCGAACAGTCCCGGCGCGCGTGTGAAGCGCACTCGTCGAGTGTCGAGTCGGCTCGCGTGGGCAGCAGCCTCATCGAGCACAACGATCGGATCGCGTTGTGCCCCGTGATAGTTCAGGAGGGTGGCGATTCCGTCGATCACATAGAACTCGTAACCGTCGATCTCGAGATGACGCGAGCCGACCGGATGCCAGGACGATGTCCACCGTATCGACTCAGCGCGTACGCGCTCCGGTGTCCACATCACCAGACCAGCGTGCCACAGCGGAGACGCGCCGATCACGCCGTCTCAGTTTGAGAGAAATCCTGAATCATTCCAGAATGCGTTGCATACTGTCGAGGTGTCCCCCACGCCGGAGTACGCAGACCAACTGCGTGCAGCCGAACTTCGAGTGACCCGTCCGCGGGTCGCGGTGCTGCAGGCCGTGAACACCCACGCGCACGCCGACACGGAGACCATTTTTCTCGCTACACGCACGATGTTGCCCGACGTCTCACGGCAGGCGGTGTACGACGTACTCGGTGCGCTGACCGACGCCGGACTCGTCCGACGCATCCAGCCGTCCGGTCTCGTCGCCCGCTACGAGGCGCGGGTCGGCGACAACCATCACCACACCGTGTGCCGTTCATGCGGCGCGATCGGCGATGTCGATTGCGCTGCGGGAACAACGCCGTGCCTCACGGCATCCGACGACAACGGCTTTGTGCTCGACGAGGCCGAGGTCATCTATTGGGGCATATGCCCCGACTGCAACCCAACGTCCATACCGGGGTCACATTCGTGATCACAGCCCGAATCACCACTTACCGGAAGGAAGACAGTGTCTGAAGAGAAGTCAGCCCCCGAAGCTCCCCCCATCGGTGAGGCACAGACAGAGCCTGCCGAATCAGGTTGTCCGATGCACATCCGCCCACCGGTCGAAGGCGGCGGCAATCAGCAATGGTGGCCGGACAAGCTGAATCTGCGTGTGCTCGCCCACAATCCGCAGGTCATTCGTCCCCGCGAACCCGACTTCGACTACGACGCCGCGCTCGCCGACCTCGACGTCGACGCACTCGTCGGTGACCTCAAAGACGTCATGAAGGACTCGAAGTCGTGGTGGCCCGCCGACTTCGGTCACTACGGCCCCTTCTTCATCCGGATGTCTTGGCACGCAGCGGGCACCTACCGCGTCGAGGACGGCCGCGGCGGAGCCGGAACCGGAATGCAGCGTTTCGCCCCGCTGAACAGCTGGCCCGACAACGTGAGCCTGGACAAGGCACGACGACTGCTGTGGCCCGTGAAGAAGAAGTACGGCAAGGCTCTGTCGTGGGCCGATCTCCTGGTCCTCGCGGGAAACGTCGCGCTCGAGGACATGGGCCTGCCGACCAAGGGCTTCGCCTTCGGGCGTCCTGACGAGTGGGAGGCCGACGAGGTCTACTGGGGTGCCGAGTCGGTGTGGCTGGGCACCAACCTGCGCTACCAGGACGGTAAGCGCGAGCTCGAGGAGCCACTGGGTGCAACCACCATGGGTCTCATCTACGTGAATCCCGAAGGCCCGGAGGGTGTCCCGGACTACCTCGCGGCCGCAGCCGATATTCGCGAGACGTTCGGCCGGATGGCCATGAACGACGTGGAGACCGCAGCGCTGATCGTCGGCGGTCACACCTTCGGCAAGACGCACGGCAACGGCGACGCCGAGCTTCTCGGCCCCGAGCCCGAGGCCTCACCGCTCGAACAGATGGGTCTTGGTTGGAAGAATCCCCAGGGCACCGGCGTTGGCAACGACACGGTCACCAGTGGCCTCGAAGTGACGTGGACTCACACACCGACCAAGTGGGACAACAGCTTCCTCGAGATCCTGTACGGCAATGAGTGGGAACTCTTCAAGAGTCCCGCGGGCGCCAATCAGTGGCGGCCGAAGGACGGCGGCTGGGCCAATTCGGTGCCAATGGCCCAGGGCAACGGGAAGACCCACCCGTCGATGCTCACCACCGACCTGACGATGCGTTTCGACCCGATCTACGGGGAAATCACCCGCCGTTGGCTCGACCATCCCGAAGAACTCGCCGACGAGTTCGCGAAGGCGTGGTTCAAGCTCCTCCATCGCGACATGGGGCCTGCCATCCGCTACCGCGGTCCGCTCGTGCCGTCGGAAACCTACATCTGGCAGGACAACGTCCCCGCCGCCGAGGGTCCGCTGCTCTCCGATGCCGACGCCGACAGCCTGAAATCCGCGATCCTCGAGACCGGCCTCACCGTGCCGCAGCTCGTGTCCACGGCATGGAAGGCGGCGTCGACGTTCCGCGGTAGCGACTACCGCGGCGGCGCGAACGGCGGACGGCTGCGCTTGCAGCCGCAGCTGGGTTGGGAGTCCAGTGAGCCCGACGAGCTCGCTCAGGTCATCAGCAAACTGGAGCTGGTCGCCGAGCAGTTCAACGCCGAGCCCGGCACCAAGGTGTCGTTCGCGGATCTGGTTGTTCTCGGCGGAGCTGCCGCGATCGAGAAGGCCGCCGAGGACGCGGGCTTCTCGGTGACCGTCCCGTTCACCCCGGGTCGTACCGACGCAACCCAGGAACAGACCGACCAGGAGTCGTTCGCCTATCTCGAACCGAAGTACGACGGGTTCCGCAACTACGAGGGCAAGGGCAACGAGCTTCCCGCGGAGTACAACCTGGTCGACAAGGCCAACCTGTTGACGCTGTCGGCGCCGGAGATGACCGTGCTGGTCGGTGGTCTGCGCGTACTCGGCGCGAACTACAAGGGCTCGTCGCTCGGCGTGCTGACGACCAAGCCGGGCACGCTGACGAATGACTTCTTTGTCAACATCACCGACATGGACGTCGAATGGTCGCCGTCCCCCGCCGACGACGGCACCTATGTCGCCGTCGACCGGGAGTCGGGCGAGCAGAAGTGGACGGGTTCTAGGGTCGATCTCGCCTTCGGCTCGAACTCCGATCTGCGTGCACTCGCCGAGGTCTACGCCGAGGACGACTCGAAGCAGAAGTTCGTCGACGACTTCGTCGCCGCGTGGGCCAAGGTCATGGAACTCGACCGCTACGACCTGCACTGAGTCGACTCATCACCACCGATGCACCCCGCGGACATAATCCGCGGGGTGCATCGGTGTGTGTGGCAGACCACGTAGTCTTACGCCATTGCCCGACACGTCGAGTAACTCCCCCGTACTCGCGCGTAGCGCAACGATTCGACACAATCGTCCGGGGCCGCAAGTTTTACAGTCACGCGTGCGTCCGCATGGGCGTGACTCACACGCGGCCCTCAACCGCGGAGTTTCGTGCTTCGCAC
>NZ_DLSO01000128.1:15021-29682 GCF_002500165.1 Gordonia sp. UBA7860
GCGGAGTTTCGTGCTTCGCACGGCGAGCGGGGGCGCTGCCGACAGCAGTTCCAGAAGAGAAGGGAGTCGGTGATGTTCACGCGCATTGCCATCGTGAACCGAGGTGAGGCCGCGATGCGGCTCATCCACGCCGTCCGCGGATTGTCTGCCGAGACCGGTCAGCCCATCGAAGTCGTAGCCCTGCACACCGACGTCGACCGCAACGCCACATTCGTCCGCGAAGCCGACATCGCGTACAACCTGGGAGCGGCAGCCGACCGCCCCTACCTGAATCTCAAGGTGCTCGAGCACGCATTGCTCGAGACCGGAGCCGACGCCGCATGGGTCGGCTGGGGATTCGTCGCAGAAGATCCACTCTTCGCCGAACTATGCGACCGCATCGGCGTCACCTTCATCGGCCCGTCCGCCGAGGCGATGCGCAAACTCGGCGACAAGATCGGCGCCAAGCTGATCGCCGAAGAGGTCGGTGTTCCGGTCGCGCCGTGGAGCCGTGGGTCCGTCGACACCATCGACGACGCGCTCGAAGCCGCGGCGTCGATCGGCTATCCGCTGATGCTGAAGGCAACCGCAGGCGGTGGAGGTCGCGGTATCCGCGTCATCACCAGCGACGACGAACTCCGCGACGCCTTCGACCGCACCCGCGATGAAGCCGCCCGCGCCTTCGGCAGCGGCGTCGTCTTCCTCGAACGACTCGTCACCGGCGCCCGCCACGTCGAGGTTCAGGTCATCGCCGACGGCCAGGGCACCGCATGGGCGCTCGGCGTCCGCGACTGCTCGGTGCAGCGTCGAAATCAGAAGATCATCGAGGAGTCGGCATCGCCGGTTCTCGCACCCGAGCAGGTCACAGACCTCAAGACATCCGCAGAGCGTCTCGCAGTCGCAGTCGGGTACCGAGGCGCCGCAACCGTCGAGTTCCTCTACCACCCCGGCGAACACCTCTTCGCGTTCCTCGAAGTCAATACCCGCTTGCAGGTCGAACACCCGATCACCGAATGCACGACGGGAATCGACCTGGTTCGTGCGCAGCTACACGTCGCGTCGGGCGGCCGCCTCGAAGGCGAGCCCCCGGCCGAGCGCGGCCACGCGATCGAGGCGCGCCTCAATGCCGAGGATCCTGACCGCGACTTCGCCCCGGCCCCCGGCCGCATCTCACGACTCGAACTCCCCGCCGGTCCCGGCATCCGCGTCGACACCGGAGTCAGTGAGGGCGACACGATCCCCGCTGATTTCGACTCGATGATCGCCAAGATCATCGCCTATGGCGCCAACCGCAACGAGGCCCTCGGCCGTCTGCGTCGCGCCATGAGCGAGACTCGGGTCGTCATCGAGGGTGGTGCCACCAACAAGAGCTTCGTCCTCGAACTCCTCGGACAGCCCGCCGTGATCGACGGAAGCGCCGACACCGGGTGGATCGACCGCGTCCGAGCCGAGAACGGACTCATCGTCAACCGCCACTCTGCGATTGCGCTGATCGCCGCCGCGATCGACAGCTACGAGGAAGAAGAAGCCGTCGAGCGTCAGCGCCTGCTGTCGACGGCGTCGGGCGGACGCCCGCAGGTGCAGCACGAGAGCGGTCGCCCGCTCGACCTGAAACTGCGCGGTGCTGCCTACCGGGTTCGCGTCGCCCGGATCGGCGCGAGCCGCTTCCGCGTGTCCATCGAATCGGGAACCGACACCTACACCGCGGACGTCGACATCGAGCGCTTCGACGAGCACGCAGCGCAGATGGTGCTCAACGGGGTCCGCTATCGCCTCGTCACCGACACGCACGGACCAACCCACCTCATCGACGTCGACGGCGTCGCACACCGCGTCAGCCGCGACGAGGGCGGCGTTGTCCGCTCTCCCGCACCCGCACTCGTCGTGGCCACTCCGTTGGCCGTCGGCGACGAGGTCGAGGCCGGCGCACCCGTGCTGGTTCTCGAGAGCATGAAGATGGAGACCGTGCTGCGCGCACCCGTGCGCTCCCGCCTCAAGGAGTGCTCGGTGTCGGTCGGCTCCCAGGTCGAGACCGGTGCGACACTGATGCGTCTCGAACCGATCGCCGACGCCGAGGACGACGACGAGGCAGCCCAGGCGCCCGTCGAGAGCGTCGAACTCGAACTGCCCGCGGCTCCGGACAACGTCGACCCGGATGTCCGGACCACCCGCACACAGGAGGATCTGCGCAGTCAGCTCCTCGGATACGACGTCGATCCGCACGACCGATCGCGACTCCTCGACGACTACCTCACCGTGCGGCGCGAAGTCCGTGCGTCGGGTCGACGCCCCATCGGCGACGAACTCGAGCTGCTCACGGTATTCGCCGATCTCGCCGAACTGAGTCAGAAGCGTCCGCCGTTGGGCTTGAATCCGGGGTTCGAGCACGTGCACAGCTCGCGCGAGAACTTCCACACCTATCTGCAGAGCCTCGACGTGGAGCGTGACGGTCTCCCCGAGGCGTTCCACGACCAGCTGCGGTTGGCGTTGCGCCACTACGGTGTCACCGAACTCGACCGCTCACCGGAGCTCGAGGCAGCGGTCTTCCGCATCTTCCTGACGCTGCAGAATCCTGGTGCATCGGTCACGGTCATCACCACACTGTTGCGGGAGTGGCTCAATGAGCCGACGCCGCGCGACGAGTTGCGCGAGGACATCGGCTTTGCGCTGGATCGGATCGTCGCCGCGACACAGGTGCGCTTCCCCGCGATCGCCGATCTCGCGCGCGGTGTGATCTACGCCTGGTACGGCCAGGCAATGCTCCTGCGCGACCGTGCACGCGTCTACACGAACGTGCGCAAGCACCTCAAGTACCTCGACGAGAATCCCGATGCCGCCGACCGCAGTGAGCGCATCGCCGACATGGTGCGAAGCACTGAACCTCTGGTTCGCCTTCTGGGACAACGTATTCAGCGCGATGGCACCGACAACGCCGTCATGCTCGAGGTGCTCACCCGCCGTTACTACGGCAACAAGGGCGTCGACATCGTCTCGACGCAGACAGCGCAGGGCACAACGTTCGTCGTGGCTGCACGCGACGGCGCCAGCGTGGTGTCGGCAGCGGTGCCATTCAACGAACTGGCCTCTGCGGCAAGCGGACTCATCGAGCTCGCACGCAACAGCGCGGCCATCGCCGCCGACATTTATGTCAGTTGGGAAGACCAGCCCGACGACTTCGACACGATGGCGTCGGCACTGCACGAGATCGTCGCGGCATCGCCGATGCCCGGCCAGGTGCAGCGCGTCACGTTCACCGTCGCCGGACGTGGCACCGCCGTGATGCATCACCACTTCACGTTCCGACCGTCGGCCACCGGAATGGTCGAGGAACGACTGATCCGTGGGCTGCACCCCTACATCGCGCAGCGGATGCGCATGGAACGGCTCCGAAAGTTCGACCTCACGCGGCTGCCTTCGGCAGACGACGAGGAGATCTACCTGTTCCGCGCCGTCGCGAAAGAAAACCCGGCCGACGACAGGCTGGTCGCTTTCGCGCAGGTACGCGACCTGAGTTCGCTCCGCGAGAACGACGGTCGGCTGCTGTCGCTACCCACGGCCGAGACCGTGCTTGCCTCCTGCGCCGACTCCATTCGTCGCGCCAAACGCGGTCAGAAGCGAGCGGTCAACACCAACCGCATCGTCATGTACGTGTGGCCGCCGATCGACGCTTCTGCGGATGATCTGGCCACCATCGCCGATCACATCCGTGGCACGACGGCCGACGTCGGACTCGAAGAGGTCCAACTCATCGCCCGACGCCGCGACCGTGAGACCGGTGAACTGCGCAAGGTCTCGATTCGCTTCTCCGTCAACGCAACCGGCGGATTCGACGTCTCGGTGGGCGAACCGACCACCGACCCGATAGAGCCCGTCGACGAATACCGCCAGAAGGTTCTCAGCGCCGCTCGACGCAACACGGTCTACCCGTACGAGTTGACCGGCCTGCTCGGCGACTTCCGCGAGTACGACCTCGACGCCGAGCAGCGACTCGTACCGGTAGCGCGCCCCAAGGGGCAGAACACCGCGGCGATCGTCGCGGGCGTCGTGACGACGCCGACCGAGAAGTATCCGCAGGGCATCTCACGCGTCGTCTTGCTTGGTGATCCGACGAAATCGCTTGGCGCATTGTCGGAACCCGAGTGTGCGCGGGTGATCGCGGCGCTCGATCTCGCCGAGGAGATGAAGGTCCCCCTCGAGTGGTACGCCCTCTCATCCGGAGCGCGCATCTCGATGGATTCGGGTACCGAGAACATGGATTGGGTGGCACGTGCACTGAAGCGAGTCGTCGAGTTCACGCAGGAAGGCGGCGAGATCAACATCGTCGTCGCGGGCATCAACGTCGGAGCCCAGCCGTACTGGAACGCCGAGGCAACCATGCTGATGCACACGAAGGGCATCCTCGTGATGACCCCGGAGTCGGCCATGGTGCTGACCGGCAAGCAGTCGCTCGACTTCTCCGGTGGTGTGTCCGCGGAAGACAACTTCGGCATCGGCGGCTACGACCGGGTGATGGGCCCCAACGGTCAGGCGCAGTACTGGGCACCGAATCTCGGTGCTGCCCGCGACGTGCTGATGGCGCATTACGACCACACGTACGTGATGCCCGGTGAGCAGACACCGCGTCGCCTCGTCACCAGCGACCCGGTCGACCGCGACATCTCCGACTACCCGCACGTCCTCGCAGGCAGTGACTTCACCACCGTTGGACAGATCTTCTCCAAGGAGATGAATCCCGACCGTAAGAAGCCGTTCGACATCCGGACGGTCATCCGCGCGGTCGCCGACCAGGATCATCAGGTTCTCGAACGTTGGGCCGGAATGGCCGACGCCGAAACCGCCGTCGTCTCCGACGTCCATCTCGGCGGAATACCGGTGTGCCTACTCGGGATCGAATCGCGCGAGGTGTCGCGCCGTGGCTACACCCCCACCGACGGACCCGACACCTACACTGCCGGAACACTGTTTCCGCAGTCGTCGAAAAAGGCTGCGCGAGCAATCAATTCGGCGAGCGGCAACCGCCCGCTCGTGGTGCTCGCCAACCTGTCCGGATTCGACGGTTCGCCGGAGTCGATGCGCAAACTGCAGCTCGAGTACGGCGCTGAGATCGGACGCGCGATCGTCAACTTCCGCGGCCCGATCGTCTTCTGCGTCATCTCGCGGTATCACGGTGGAGCGTTCGTGGTGTTCTCCAAGGCGCTCAACCCGAACATGACCGTATTGGCGATCGACGGCTCGTTCGCCTCTGTGCTCGGCGGGGCCCCCGCCGCGGCCGTGGTGTTCGCGGGCGATGTCAACAAGCGAGTCGCCACCGACCCGCGTGTCCGCGACATCGAGGCGCGGTTGGCGCAGGCGTCTGGCTCGGACCGGTCGGCGCTGAGCGCAGAACTGGCCGACGTACGTCAGTCGGTGCGGGCCGAGACGATCAATGCTGTCGCCGCAGAGTTCGACGCCGTGCACAGCATTCGACGCGCCGTCGAGGTGGGTTCAGTGGACGCGGTGATCGACGCCGCCGAACTGCGCCCGCGGATCATCGCCGCGATCGAGGGCAACGCAACATGGTCGCATCGCCGCCATGAAGCCGCCGATCCCGAGCAGGTCGGCACCGAGCAGGTCGGCACGAGCTCGGAGTCGTAACACCGGCAGCGATACTTCGACAACCTACGGCGCGGGGCCGGGATCAGAGAAACCTTCTCCGATCCCGGCCCCGCGCTCGTTGTCGGCGGGCTCGTGCGTCAGGCGATCTCGTCGGCTCCGGCACGTACGACGAAGCGTCGAACTCGGTCGCGTAGATTGTCGATCCTGTTGAGCCGCAACGCTTCCCGATCTTGACCTGCCATCGCCGAGGACGGCAACCGGTGGACGTTGCGTGAACACTCGAAGTGCGAGCAGATCAATGTGCCGATCGTGTCGCCGCGACGACCGGCCTTGCCCACGCGCCGCGCCGTGTATAGCAGGACCTCGTTCGGGATCGAGACGTCTTCACACAGTGCGCACAACACGCGCGTGCGTGGCGGCACGACGCCCGCCCGCAGGCGCAGGCCGACGAGACCGTCCGCGGTTTCGGAGTCAGACACATCGGACGCATCAGGGACGTCGGAAGCGTTGGCGAGATCGACGACCAGGTACCCGATGGTCGGCGTCTTGGGGTCGCGCCAACCGAGGTATTCGAGCTGATCCCAGTCGAGCGTGTCGAACTCGGTGGGCAGATGGAGTTCTTTGCGTTCCCGTACCGAGGCATTGACGAGGGACGCGCGCAGTTGTTTTTCGGAGAGTTGTCGCATGGTGAATTCACCTGTTCCGTGAGTGGCGTGCCGCCCTTGGAAACCTGAGAACCTTGGAGTCTGGAACCCCTGGAGACGGCACGAAGCGATGAGGACAGCCGGATCGGCGTATGAACGATCGCGCACTCACCGGTCACGGCGAGCGCGCACTCAGAGCGGACGGCTATCTGTTGTCGGCATGCACGCCGACAACCCCCTCACACCGCACGAGGCGGACAGATGGTGCAGACACGTAGTCGAGTCTGCCGTCGACCTCGTGTCGTCGTCAACGTGATTAGCCAACCAACGGGCCATCACTCGCCCGGCGAGAGCCTCTGGTTGTGGCTATGCTGGCGGTTTCCCGACGCGCCGACGCGACCTCACGGTGGCTCCGACCGCGACGCCGGGGCCACCCGCGGAAGGAGCGCACCGTGTCAACCGACTCCGGCGCACAGGCCAGACCGACATCCGGGCAGCGTCTGCCCGGTCACATCAGATTGACGTCGCACAGCGGTGGAGTCGACGCTCCGCCGATCACCTGGGGAGCGTCGACCGCGGCAGAGCGGGGCCCCGTCATCGCGACCACCACGACGCGCGGACACCGCAACGTCGTCGGCACTCATTCGGGCTCGTACAGCGTGTACCGGGCATTGGCAGTGGCAAGCGGGGCGCTCTCACGCGAACACCGCGCCGACCTCACCAATACCTCGCCCACAGACGTGGTCGGCCCCTACCCACAGTGGAGCGACCCCGAGGCCATCGTCAGCATCGACCCCTGGGGCGCGACGATCGCTGACTCGTTTCCCGATCACCTCGCCGCCGGGTTCGACGTCCGCCCCACCATCGCCATCACGAAGGCTCACGTCATCCTCCCCGAGATCGCCGAGGCGATCGCCAAGGGGCGCTTGGTACCCGACAACGAGACCTTGCTGCCCAACGGCGCCGCACTTGTGACCAAAGCCGCCGTCGAACCGGTGTGGTACCTGCCCGGGGTCGCCAAGCGATTCGGTTGTAGCGAAACGGAATTGCGTCGCGTTCTGTTCGAAGAGACCGGTGGCATGTACCCCGAGTTGGTCACACGGTCCGACCTCGACGTCTTCCTACCGCCCATCGGCGGGCAGACCGTGTACATCTTCGGCAACCCGCGCGACCTCGCCGATCCGACCGTCGAGCTCACGGCCCGCGTTCACGACGAATGCAACGGGTCGGATGTGTTCGGCTCCGACATCTGCACCTGCCGCCCCTACCTCACGCACGCGATCGAGGAGTGCATCCTCGGAGCACAACGCGGCGGCGTCGGCCTGGTCGCGTACTCGCGCAAGGAGGGTCGCGCATTGGGCGAGGTGACGAAGTTCCTCGTCTACAACGCACGCAAACGACAGGTGGGCGGCGACACCGCCGACCAGTACTTCGCACGCACGGAATGCGTTGCGGGAGTGCAGGACGTGCGCTTCCAGGAGCTGATGCCCGACGTCTTGCACTGGTTCGGAATCTCCAAGATCGACAGACTGGTCTCGATGAGCAATATGAAGTACGACGCGATCACCGGATCCGGGATCACCGTCGGAGAACGCGTCGACCTGCCCGACTACCTGATTCCCGACGACGCACGCGTGGAGATCGACGCGAAGACAGCAGCAGGTTACTTCACGAGCGGCGTGATCCCGGATGCCGACGAACTGCGTAAGGCGAAAGGGCGGGGTCTGACCACATGAGGGCGACGGACACGGTCGTCGATCCCCTCGCGACCCTGCACAGCACCGACACCATCCGCGACCGGGCGACAACACTTCTCACCCGCGCACGCGAGGGCCAATCGCACTGGTTCACCGTCGACGACGATGCCATCGGAACGACGGTCAGCCTGGTTGCGGACGTCACACGGGCACGCTACCCCGACCTCGACGTCCCGTTCCACAGCCGATGGCGCCACTTCGAGGCCGCGGGAGTCCACAGGGTCGCCGGGCTGGCGCAGCGGATGAGTGCGTCAACTGTGGCTGAACGGATCAGCACGCGTATCGACCTCGCCGTCGTGAGTGTGTTGCTCGACGCGGGCGCAGGTCCGCGGTGGCACTTCGACGAGCCTGGCACCGACATCCGCCTCACCCGCTCAGAGGGACTCGGCGTCGCCAGTTTCCACGCGTTCACCGATGGTCTGTTCTCCAGCACCGACGAGGATGCACTGCGCGTCGACGCAGCAGGTCTGCGAGCACTGACCGCTGACCAACTCGCGCAGGCATTCCAGGTGACTGCCGACAATCCGCTTGTCGGCGTCGAGGGCCGGCTCGGGCTGCTCCACGAACTCGCCGACGTGCTGGAGGCGACGCCGGGTGTCTTCGGCGAGGACGGCCGCCCCGGCGGACTGGGGAATGTACTGATCGGTGGCACCGATGGTGTTCGCGCAGCTGACATCCTCGCACTACTGCTCACCTACTTCGCGCCGATCTGGCCCTCTGCCAATCGGATCGACGATCGGCCACTCGGAGACTGCTGGCGGCACAGCGACGTCGGTGGCGACGGCGTCACCGCCGGATGGATGCCGTTCCACAAGCTGTCGCAGTGGCTGACGTACTCGTTGCTCGAACCCTTCGGCGACGAGGGAATCCCCGTCACCGGACTGGAGTACCTGACCGCGCTGCCCGAATACCGCAACGGCGGCCTGCTTCTCGACACCGGAGTCCTCGTTCCCATTCCAGCCGACTGGTCGACACGCGAATGGCAGGTCGACGACGAGTTCATCGTCGAGTGGCGCGCGCTTACCGTGGCGCTGCTCGACGAATTGGCGCCACTGGTCTGCACCGAACTCGGACTCGACGCTGCCGCCACTCCCCTCGCGTGCATCCTCGAAGGCGGCACATGGGCTGCGGGTCGTGAGGCCGCCGCGCAACGGCGACAAGGACTTCCACCCCTGACCATCATCAGCGACGGCACGGTCTTCTGACCGTCCGAAGAACGAGAAGAGCACACATGGGCGGCACGGTTCACGTCATCGATCACCCGCTGGTCGAACACAAACTGACGTTGATGCGTCAGAAAGAGACCTCTACCAACGACTTCCGACGCCTCCTCGACGAGATCTCGACTCTGATGGCCTACGACGTCCTCGCCGACATCCCGATGCACGAGATCAAGGTCGAGACACCGATGGAGGTGACGACGGGACGAGTGATCGACGGCAAGAAGCTCGTCTTCGCGTCGATCCTGCGCGCCGGGACGTCGATCGCGGACGGCATGTTGAGCGTGGTGCCGGGCGCACGCATCGGTCACATCGGGCTGTATCGAGATCCGAAGACGCACATCGCTGTCGAGTACTACTTCAAGATGCCCAAGGAACTCGCCGAACGTGACGTCGTCATCGTCGACCCACTCCTGGCGACAGGCCACTCTGCGGTCGCGGCGGTCGACCGGCTGAAGGAATATCAGCCGCGCTCGATCCGATTCGTCTGCCTCCTCACCTGTCCCGAAGGACTCGCCGCGCTCCACGACGCACACCCCGACGTCCCCGTCTACACGGCCGCGGTGGACCGCGAACTCAACGACGACGGGTACATCCTTCCCGGCCTCGGCGACGCAGGCGACCGGATCTTCGGAACGCAGTAGGCACACCCACTCGCCGCAGGGTGCCCACCGCGCGGCGCCCTGCGTTGGGGACAATAGCCACATGCAGGCTTCCGCGATAGGCGCGTCGCTCGAACGCCATCAGGTCGCCGTGTACCTGTGCGCGTTCGCTCTCGGTGGCCTTGTCGGGGCGGCGGTGCCGGAGATCGGCAGTGCCGCAGAGTATCTGGTGACGCCGGCGCTGGCAGCACTGTTGTTCTTGACCTTCCTGCAGGTCCCCGTATCCGGGTTGGCGACGGTGTGGCGTGACTGGCGTTTTCTGAGTGCGGTACTCATCGTCAACTTCGTGGCCGTGCCCGTGGTGGTGGCGCTGTTGACCCTGGTGATGCCGGAGTCCGATCCCGTTCGCCTCGGGATGTTGATCGTCTTGCTCTGTCCGTGCGTCGACTACGTGATCGTGTTCAGCGGACTCGCCGGGGCCCGCAGCGACCGACTGCTTGCAGCGACCCCACTGTTGCTGATCGCCCAATTCCTTTTGCTGCCGGCCTATCTCGCGCTCCTCGGGGGCGGCGCCTCCCTCGGCACAATCGACCCTGCGCCGTTTGTGTCGGCGTTCGTCTTCCTGATCGTCATTCCGCTGGTGTGCGCCTGGGGGGTTCAGTTGTGGACACGCAACAGTGCACCGCGCGAATCGCTGATCCGTCGACTCGACGTCGCCATGGTGCCGATGATGGCGCTGGTTCTGGCGCTGGTGGCTGCGTCGCAGGTGGCGCGCCTCGGATCAGATCTCTCGACGGTGGCCGGCGCGCTGTGGATCTACGTCGTGTTCCTGGTGCTGATGCCGTTGATCGGGTGGGCTGTGGGCCGACTCCTCGGTCTCGACACCGGATCGACGCGTGCCGTCTCCTTCTCCGGGGCGACACGAAACTCGTTGGTGGTCTTGCCCCTTGCCCTGTCGCTGGACGAAGGAGCCGACCTCGCGGCAACCGCGGTGGTGGCCCAGACGGCCGTCGAACTGATTGGGATGGTGGTGTTCGTGCAGCTCATCCCGCGGATGATTCGCGACCGCTGACCAGACCCCGCTATTTGTGCGGCACGTCGGCGGACAGCCCGCCGTCCATGACGAATTCAGCGCCGGTCGCATACGACGACTCGTCGCTGGCGAGGAAGACCACGAAGGTCGACACCTCGCTGGAGTCGGCCGCACGGCCGAGAGGCACCTTGACCATGTCCTCGGGCAGACCCTCCGTCATCGGAGTCCTGATGAGACCGGGGTGGATCGAGTTGACCCGCACGTTGTGCGGCGCAAGTTCGAGAGCGGCCGACTTCGCCAGGCCGCGCACACCCCACTTCGACGCGACGTATCCATGTGCCCACGGACTTCCACGCAGACCTTCCACGGACGACACGTTGATGATGGATCCGCCGCCGGCAGCGATCATCGGGTCGGCCACCGACTGGATTCCGAGGAACGTTCCCGTCAGGTTGACGTCGATGATCTGTTTCCACTTGTCGAGGCGGAACTTCTGAACCGTCGACCCGTTGACGATGCCCGCGTTGTTCACCAGAACGTTGACTTTGCCGAAGTCGTCGATCGCGGCTGCCACTGCGGCCTGCCAATCCTCCGGCGACATGACGTCGAGGTGCACGTAGCGCGCGGAGTCTCCGATCGCAGCGGCGAGCGCTTTGCCCTCGTCGTCGAGAATGTCGCCGATCACGACCTTTCCACCCTCGGCGACGAGTGCCCTCGCATGCTCTGCACCCATCCCGCGGGCACCACCGGTAATGATCGCAACCTTGCCGTCCACACGTCCCATGGCGACACACGGTACCTGGTCGGAGGCCAAATGAGAACACGTTCTACCCATCTGCGTCGTTCCGTGTTCTACTGATATGGACACGAGTCCGGACAGATGTTCACTCGTGTTCACCCCTGACAGCTGTTCACCGCAGCAAGGAGGCTTCGGCACATGTCGATCAGCGTGGCCCTCGTCGGCACCGGGAACGCGGGGAGGCTCGCACTGACCCAACTCATCGACGACGACCGTTTCGAACTCGTCGGTGTCTGCGTGAACAATCCCGACAAGGTCGGCGTCGACGCGGGAATCCTGGCCGGAAGTGACAGCGCCACGGGCGTCCTCGCCGTCGACGATCTCGGCGCGATCGTCGGACGCTCACCTGATGTCGTCGTCTACTGCGCCATGGGTGACACGCGCCCGATCGACGCGTTCAACGACATCCTCATGATCGTGTCCGCGGGTATCGACGTCGTCGGTTCGGCACCGGGCGGACTGCAGTATCCCTGGGGCGTCATGCCCGACAAGGCGATCGCCAAGCTCGAGAAGACCGCGCACGACAACAACGCGAGCGTATTCATCACCGGCGTCGACCCCGGATTCGCCAACGACCTCATCCCGTTCGTCTTCGCAGGAACCTGTCAGCGGATCGAGCAGATCCGATGCATGGAGATCGCCGACTACGCGACCTACGACGGCGCCGAGGTGATGTTCGACGTGATGGGCTTCGGCAAACCACTCGACGAGACGCCCATGCTCTTCCTCCCCGGAATCCTCGGACTCGCGTGGGGCACGACGATGCGGATCCTCGCCGCCGGGCTCGGCATCACCATCGACAAGGTCATCGAGCATCACGAAAGCGAGCCCGCGCCAGAGGAATTCGAGATCGCAGCGGGAGTCGTCGAGAAGGGCACCCGGGCAGCGGTGCGTTTCGAGATCATCGGCATGTCCGGCGAGCGCGAAGCCGTCGTGATCGAACACGTCACGCGACTGCGCGACGATCTCCGACTCGACTGGGCGAGGCCTTCGCAACCAGGTGGATGCTATCGGGTCGAGATCGTCGGCGAACCGTCGTACCGCGTCGACATCATGCCGACGAGCGCGAAGGGCGATCACAACCACGCCGCCATCGTGGCCGCCATGGGACGCATCGTGAACGCGATCCCGGCCGTCCACGACGCACCCGCAGGTATCCGCACCACCCTCGACCTCCCGCTGGTGACCGGCAACGGTGTGTTCGCCGGTGCAGGCGCCCCCGACCGGGGAGGTTGGCCTCCGGTAAGTTGACCCCCATGAGCGAGCAGACCGTCAGTGACCGTGAATGGAAGGCCTTCGAGGTCGATGTGGCCGACCAGGTCGCCGAAGTGCGTCTCACCGGCCCCGGCAAGGGCAATGCGATGGGACCCGACTTCTGGCGTGAACTTCCCGACATCATCGAAGCGCTCGACGCCGACGACGAGGTTCGCGCGATCATCGTCACCGGGTCGGGCAAGAATTTCTCCTACGGACTCGACCTTCCCGCGATGTCCGGAGCACTCGGCCCCGCGTTGGCCGACAATGCAAAAGCCAAGCCACGCACCGACTTCCATAACACAATCATCGACATGCAGCGTGCGATCAACGCCGTTGCCGACTCTCGTACTCCCGTCGTCGCGTCCGTCAGCGGTTGGTGCATCGGTGGCGGAGTCGACCTGATCACCGCAGCCGACATCCGCTATGCGAGTGCCGATGCCAAGTTCAGCGTCCGCGAGGTGCGAGTCGGCATGGTCGCCGACATGGGTAGCCTCGCCCGGCTCCCCGCGATCATCGGCGACGGTCACCTGCGCGAGCTTGCTCTCACCGGTAAGGACATCGACGCGCAAAGGGCCGCCACGATAGGGCTCATCAACGAGGTCACAGAGACCCCCGAGGAGTCCCTCGCTCTCGCACGAACGACGGCCAAGCAGATCGCCGCCAATCCTCCGCTCGTCGTCAAGGGCGTCAAAGCCGTTCTCGATCACACCCGTTCAGCCGCAGTCGCCGACAACCTCCGGTACGTGGCCGTCTGGAACGCGGCGTTCCTGCCTAGCAACGACCTCACCGAGGCGATCACTGCGGTCTTCGAGAAGCGCGACCCGAAGTTCACCGGCTCCTGACGTCACGCCACACCATCACTGATTCGTGGTCCGGTCTTCTCGTTTGTCTGTGACGAGCGAGAAGACCGGAATCCTTCTGTCTGTGCGCTTTTCGTAGAGGTCGAAGTTCGGCCAGGTCGCACGCAGTATCTGCCAGGCCTGGACGCGCTCGTCGCCGTCGAGTTCGCGCACCGACGCCACCGATGTCAGCCCCTCGTGACGCACCTTGACCGTGTCCGTGGCACGCAGGTTGTAGACCCACTGCGGCATATCGGGTCCACCGAAATACGAACCCGCAATGAACCAGCCGGTATCGGTGGGTGCTGCGAGCAGCGCCGTGGCACGCTCGACGCCGCTGCGGCGTCCGCGCACAATCACCGTGATGTGCGGGAGGCCCGCGATATCGAGTAGGCCATAGCGCTGGCGCGTCACCGCCGCAATCGCCTTGTCGCACTTCACAATCTGTGGAAGATACTTCGGCATCCAGGGGATGGAACCGATCTTGATCGCCAGCGGAGTCAACAGGCCCATGCGGCCAGTGTTCCATGTGGTCGGTTCATCGCTTCACGCCCTGTCAAGATCGATGTACACAGCTGTGGAAGCGGATCTGACCGTCTCGCCCGATCGAGACCACGATGACACGCATGAACCACGACACCATTTCTGCCCCCAACTCCGACGATCCCTTCGGCGCACCCGACAGCGGACCGATCCCAGACAGCGAGCCGATTCCCGATATCAAGACCGCGAAGCTGCCATTCGACAGCACCGAGGCGTTGCGCCAACGCTGGCGCGCCCTCATGGGTCCGCTCGGTTTCAGCGAACCTTGCCTCTGGATCGGATTCATCGACCATGATCGCCTGGTCCCCGGGGCACTGCCACGCATGACGCTGCCGACCGTGCCCGACGCGCATCTCATCGACACATTGGTGACCCAGCTCCGCACGTTAACCG
>NZ_DLSO01000072.1:0-40077 GCF_002500165.1 Gordonia sp. UBA7860
GCGAGGATGATCGCCTGAACCCCAACGGATCCGGCATCTCGCTCGGACATCCCATCGGTGCAACGGGAGGTCGAATCCTTGCGACCGCCGCGTACGAGGCGCGCCGTCGTGACGCTCGGTACGTTCTCGAGACCATGTGCATCGGTGGCGGACAGGGGATCGCTGCGATCTTCGAGGCAACCCGATGAGCGCGGTCGAGGTCAGTGCGCACGTCACAGGCCGCCCCGATGCGCCGTTCGTGGTGCTGTCGAATTCCCTTGGCTCCACTCATCGAATGTGGGACGCGCAACTCCCGGCGCTCGAGCAACGGTTCCGAGTGGTGCGCTATGACACTCGCGGACATGGTGATTCGCCGGTGCCCGTGGGTCCCTACACGATCGACGACCTCGCCGACGACCTCGTCGGTGTGCTCGATCGATTCGACATCGCATCGGCCCACGTCGTCGGACTCTCCCTCGGCGGACTGACCGCGATGCGGGTGGCGATTCGCAACCCCGAGCGGGTCGACGCTCTTGCGCTCCTGTGCACCGCAGCATGTTTCGCGCCTCCGCAGCCATGGCTCGATCGTGCGGCCACAGTGCGCGCCGACGGTACGAGGGCGATCGCCGATGCGATTCTCACACGTTGGTTCACCGCGGAATACCTTGCCGACGAACGTAATACGGACACGGTCGCGTGGTATCGCGCGATGATCGCCGGCACCCCGGCGGAGGGATACGCAGCCTGCTGCGAGGCGCTCGCCACCGCGGATGTGC
Organism: Gordonia sp. UBA7860; assembly: GCF_002500165.1. Lineage (NCBI taxonomy): Bacteria > Bacillati > Actinomycetota > Actinomycetes > Mycobacteriales > Gordoniaceae > Gordonia > Gordonia sp. UBA7860. The sequence continues at coordinate 756 of NZ_DLSO01000072.1, forward strand.
GCGCCGAACTCGGGGCCATCAAGGCGTCGACGCTCGCGATCGCAGGCACCGATGATCCCGCGACGCCGCCCGATCGTCTCGTCGAGATCGTCGACGCGGTGCCCGACGGTCGGCTGGAAGTCGTCGGACACGCGGCCCACCTCGCCAATGCGCAACAGCCACAAGAGATCACACCTCTCCTCCTCGAGCATCTGGAGCACTCATGACCAACGTCAATTCGTCTGCACGGCACAGCAAAGTGGCCGAGTCGGCGGTCAGCGCCGTCGCCGACATCCCCGACGGCGCAAGCCTCGCAGTCGGAGGTTTCGGACTCTCCGGCATTCCCAAGTTCCTCATCGACGCCCTGCTGACGCAGGGAGCGAGTGGACTGACCATCGTGTCCAACAACTGCGGCGTCGACGGTGCGGGATTGGGCCTGCTGCTCGAGGCGCGGCGCATCGACAAGGTGATCGCGTCGTACATCGGCGAGAACAAGGAGTTCGGCCGCCAGTTCCTCGCGGGCGAGGTGACCGTCGAACTCACACCGCAGGGCACGCTCGCCGAGCGAATGCGGGCCGGCGGCAGCGGAATCGGCGCCTTCTACACGCCGACCGGGGTGGGCACTCCCGTCGAGGAGGGCGGTCTGCCGTGGCGATACAACTCCGACGGCTCGGTCGCACTCGCGTCGGCTCCGAAGGAGGTGCGGACATTCCACGGGCGGCAGATGGTGCTCGAGGAATCGATCGTCACCGACTACGCACTGATCCGCGCGGCCGTCGTCGACACTGCGGGCGACTGCTGTTTCCACGCTGCCGCACGGAATTTCAATCCACCTGCCGCGATGGCCGGACGCATCACGATCGTCGAGGCAGAGCGCGTCGTCGAAGTCGGTGAACTCGACCCCGACGAGGTACACCTGCCCGGAATCTTTGTGCAGCGGGTCGTCGAACTGACGCCGCAGCAGGCGGAGGACAAGGGAATCGAACATCGGACAACCCGGCCGCATCCCGTGGCAGTCGGCGCAGCAGAGGTGGCATCATGACCTGGACTCGTAACGAAATGGCCGCGCGCGCAGCACAAGAGCTGAGACCCGGCGACTACGTCAACCTCGGCATCGGACTTCCGACGCTGATTCCCGACCAGATGCCCGACGACTCGGGGATCACGCTGCACGCAGAGAACGGCATCCTCGGCGTCGGCCCGTTTCCCTACGACGAGGACGTCGATCCGGATCTCATCAACGCGGGCAAACAAACCGTATCGACGCTGCCGGGCGCGTCGTTCTTCGATTCGGCCACCAGCTTCGCAATGATCCGCGGCGGTCATGTCGATGTCGCAGTACTCGGCGGCATGCAGGTCGCGATGAACGGCGACCTGGCCAACTGGATGGTCCCCGGCGCGATGGTCAAGGGCATCGGCGGCGCGATGGACCTCGTCAACGGCGCCGGCCAGGTCATTGTGCTCATGGAACACGTCACCAAGAAGGGCGACCCGAAGCTCGTCGCCGCATGCTCACTTCCGCTGACCGGCCGCTCCGTGGTGAGCCGGGTCATCACCGATCTGGGCGTATTCGACGTTGCGGCAGAGGGATTCGACGTCGTCGAGCTCGCGCCCGGCGTCGAATTCTCCGACGTCGAAGCGAAGACCGGCGCGCCGCTGCGGGCGTCGACGTCGGCGTAGATTCTTCGGGAGGTCGAGGTCCGGGGTCTGGGGCTGCGTGCTCTTCCGCGGGTTTTGGGCGTTTCCGCGTGTTGTTTCGCGGGGAGGGCTACGGAGCTAGGGGAAAGTTTCCTTCCCCTACTTTCTGCGCGCGGGGTGCGGGCGCGACCCCAAACTCTTCCGCGGGTTTCGGGCGTTTCCGCGTGTTGTTTCGCGGGGAGGCGTCGGGATCTGGGGGAAGGGTTCTTTCCCCTACTTTCTGCACGCCGCGCCCGGCGCCGCGCCTACCGCCTCAGCGCGGCAAGCTCGGCGCGGGATCGGATGCCGAGTTTCGCGTAGGTGCGGGTGAGGTGATACTGCACGGTCTTTGGTGAGATGTAGAGCTCGGCAGCGACTTCCCGATTCGACAACCCGCGCGCGACCAGTGCTGCCACCGACTCCTCCTGCGGAGTGAGTACGACGTCGCTGCTGTCGGTGCGGGAGGTGTGGAGCCCGCCGGCCTTCAACTCGCGGTCGCACCGCTCGACGTATGTGACGGCGCCGAGCGACGCGAAGATCTCGCGAGCGGTTCCCATCACGGTGTCGGCCTCCCGTCGCTTGCCGGAGCGGCGCAGGGTCTGGCCGTATGCGAAGTTGATTCGCGCGGAGTCGTAACGCAGGGGAAGACCTTCGACAAGCCGAAGTGCCTCCTCGAAAGCGGCTCGCGCTCCGTGGATGTCGCCGATGGCGCCGAGGTAGCGGCCCCGTGCATAGCCCAAGCGGGCTTGTGCCGGATGGTGACCACGCTGCGCCGCGAGTGTCTCGTGTGGAGTGAGCAAATCGTCTGCGGCGTCGTGACGACCGCTGAGCACCAACGCATTTGCAAGCACGTCGACCCACGGCCACCAGCCGGGCTCGACGAGTGCAGGCGTGTGGGCTGCCAACTGTCGCAACGGCTCGAGTGCGCGGATCACACCGGCGTAGTCGGCCTTGGCTTCGGCGAGATGCGCCCTGGTCAGCATCTGAGGAACGCGGATGATCTCGTAGTCGCCCGCGAGCGCTGTCGCCTCGTTGAGGTCGGCGTCCGCTGACTGCCAGTCTCCGCGAAGCGAATGAATCTGTGCGGCAGTCCACGTGAGCAATCCGGTGACCAGATGTATGCCGCTCGTCCTGGAAAGACGCCTACCTTCCTCGACGACGCGCAGCGCGGAATCCCAATCCCCGGTGGAAAAGTGCACGCGCGCAAGCCAACCGTGAGACCACAGTGAGATCCGGGTGGATCCGCCGAGCGCTGCCATCGACACTGCGCTTTCCAGGAGGCTTCGTGCGGTGACGACGTCGCCGAGCCCTAACCTCAGCCAACCATGGCCCATCGTGACCCGCTGTGCCTGCGCTCCGAAACGCACATGCGCGGAGAGCGACTCGTAGGAGGCGAGCGCCAGGTCAGGTCGTCCCGACCAGGCAAGCCCCAGCCCGCGGATGCTCGCGGCCTCAATCCCCGCGGGCGATGTGTCGCCTGCCATCGAGATCGCTCTGTCCGACCATTCGACGAGTTCTGTTCCGCGGCAACGTACCAGGTCGTGGAGAACCCACCGTTGTGCGATCACCGCCGCGACCTCTGGCTCGCGCTCGAGGTTGACGATGCTCCATGCACGCTCGAGCCGGACTTGTGCCTCGGTGGAGCGGCCACGCAGGATGGCCAGATATGCGAGAGTGGCGTCACGAAGCGGCGTCTCGCGAAGAATCTCCACCGACGGGACGAGGGAACCCGCTGCGATGCAGTCGCCCGCGGCGAGCAGTGCGTCGACCGACAGCGTGATCCGTTCGTCACGCAGGATCGGGTCAGAGGTCAATCGTCCTGCGTGGCGGAAGAGTTCGGCCGCCTGCGCCCATGCGCCGTCGGCTCCGAGGGATTCGGCCATCGCGGCGACGTCATCTGCCAGTGCGGCGTCTGCGGCGGGCGTCGCGGCGATTCGATGACCAAGCTGCTGTGCAGCATCGGACGTCAATTCCGCAGCGCGACGGTGCATGTCGGCGACGCCGCGCAGCCCCATCAGTTCGATCACCGCGGCACGGGTCATGGGATTTGCGGGTCGAGGGCGTTTGGTGGAGGGCGTGAGTGCGAAGGGTGCGACGAGGAGTCCACTGTTGAGTGCGTTGTCGATCGCCGAGAGCGGATCGGCGCAGTCGGCCAACTCCAATGCGGTACCCATCGGTTCCGAATCGTCGAGGATGCAGACGGCCTCGATGAGACGCCTCGTGTCATCGTGCTGTTCTGCGAGAATCCGTGCGACATCGTCGCGGACATTTCGAGGTGCGGGGAGGGCGACGTCGGCCTGAGTCCATGCGGCACTGGCTAACTCGTCGAACAGTGCAAGTATCGCTCGTGGGTTTCCCGCTGTATGTGCGAGGAGACTGTCGACCACTGTCGGATGGATGGCAAGCCCACGTGCCGACGCGAGGATGTCGACAGCCGCACGATCGATTCCGTTGAGCTGCAACGTATCGGCGAGGAGCGCGTCGATTGGGGGAGTTCGGTTGGTCGCAGCGAGCGCGACAAATCCGTCGGTGTCGCCGCTCATCGCAGTCGCCAACTCGTCGCCGCTGAGCAGGTCTGCGTCGTCGACGATCCGTAGAGACAGCCCCTGCTCCGCGGCGCGCCTGAGCGTTTTGCGCAGCACTGTGCTCTTTCCCATCCCCGCGGCACCGAGCACGACCACGCGGCGTCGACCGTCAACCGAGTCGGCCGACGCCGCGGCACGGTCGAGGATGGCGGCGATCTCCCGATCACGGCCGACACACGTGGCCTCGATGATCACCGGTTCATCCTATTCGCGACGCTGCGACCGTCATGGCGGAACGTCGATGTCTACCCCTGGTCACCGCCCGCCACGGGGAGTACAGAACCGGTGATGTACGACGCCTCGTCGGACGCGAGGAAGCAGATCGCGGCGACCTGTTCGTCGAGCGTGCCGTACCGCTTCATCAGCGACGACTCCTCGGTTTGTTCGATATGGGCGTCGAACCACCGCCGCTCGACGTCGTTGCGGGGTTGCGGTGTACCGCGAGATATCCGTCGGGGTGGAGCCTGCGTTCCGCCGGGAGCCGTTGCGGTCACGCGGATTCCGTACTCGGCGTACTCCATCGCCAGTGATGCCGTGATGGCATTGACGCCGCCTTTGGCGGCGGAGTAGGGGATGCGGTGTATCCCTCGGGTGGCGGCGGACGACACGTTCACGATGACTCCCTGTCCGGCCTCGACCATGGGCGGCAGTGCGGCCCGGCAGGCGAACAGCGTCGTCATCAGTGAGCGGTCGATCTCGGCGCGGATTTCTGTGTCATCGAACTCCGTGAACGGTTTGAAATTGATGGCACCGCCGACGTTGTTGATCAATACGTCGACGCGTCCGAAAGTGCTGATCGCGCAGTTGATCGCGGCGCGTGCGCCGTCATAGGTCTCCATGTCGGCGACGGCACCAACCGCGCGCACACCGTCGTCTGCCACGGACGACGCGACGTCGTGGACGACCTCGGCACGGTCGGCGCACACCAGCGCGCCGCCCTCGGCCCCGATGCGTCGTGCGGTGTGCTCGCCGATGCCCTGAGCGGCGCCGGTCACGACGACGACCTTGCCTGCGAATCGGCCGGGACTGACGAAACGGGGTCGACGGCGCGTCAGTTCGTCAGCCATGGCGCGACGCATCGTCTGCTTTGATCGATCGGCGTGCGCGGAGATCAGACTGCGTGCACGGTTGCGGTCACCAGAAGTGAACGCCTCGACGATGTCGAGATGGTCCTGTGCGCACAGCGGGTGGCACCAGGTGGCGTTGCGCAAGACCTCACCCATTCGACCCTTCACACCGAGGGCTGAGTAGGCGGCAAGCAGGTGATCGTTTCCGGTGAGACCGAACAGGTAGTCGTGGAACGCGGCGTTGGTCTCGGTGTACTCGGCTGCGTCGACGAACTTTTCGCCGTCGACGAAGGGCACTGTGGCTTCGGCAAGCAGTCGGTATCCGGCCAACTGTCCATTCGTCATGCGACCGAACGTGAGCTCGAGAGCTCCCAGTTCCAGTGCGGCGCGGGCCTCGAACAACGCGTCCGACTCGTGGATGCCCGGGTGTTCCTCCCCGATCTCGTAGCCCTGCGCGGTCACGGTCGGCGGCGTTGTCGGGATGTCGACGGGCGTGGGCGACGGCGTCTCTTTCGGGTTCGCGTCAGCTTCGGACAGGCGTGCGAAGACGGATTGTCCTGCGATCGAACGGGTGTCGTCGCAGACGAGTAGCGCACCGGTGTCCGCGTCGAGGGCGACGGGCGCAGCAGATGTCTGGGCATCGGACCACACCTGCTGTCCGGCGATGCGCCCGATCGCGCCGGCGTCGTCGACCGCGGCCGGCCGCGTCGACAGTGCTCCCAGATCGCTGCGTGCGAGAACTTCCTGACTCGCGATGCTGCGAGCGTCTACGGCCTCGAGCACCTCGTGCTCTCGGCTCGACGACTCGTCCGGCGTGGAGAGCTCTACGCCGGAGGAAGAGCCCGGAGCGTCAGGGATGGTCTTGGCAGGCACGGCGAGCGCGAACTTCTCGTAGTAGAAGCCGACCGGCTCAATGCCGGCATCGGCGACGTGGCTGCGTACCGATTCGACCATCGGGGGCGGACCGCAGAGATAGATGGCCACGTCACCGTCGTACAGATGTTCCGGGCGAATGAGGCTCATCACGTAACCCTTGTGCGTCGCAGCAGTATTCGGGTCGGACACGCAGTGATCCCAGGTGAACCCCGACAGCTCGCGCGCGAAGTACTCGATGTCGTCGAGCGCGACGAGGTCGGCGTCGGTCGACACACCATAGATGAGGTGCACCTTGCGGGGGCTGTTGTCGTCGAGCATCTTTCGAAGCATGGACAGAATCGGCGCCACACCTGTTCCGCCCGCGAGAAGCAACACGGGCCGTGCCGACTCGCGCAAGAAGAACGACCCGTGCGGGCCGGTGAAGCTGATCTCGTCGCCGCGTGCGGCACGCTCGGTGAGGTAATCCGACATGGCTCCGCCGGGGGTGAGCTTGATCAGGAAGACCAGCCGTTCCTCGTGCGGGCCGTTGGCGAACGAATAGGAACGACGCACCACCGTGTCCGTGCCGTCCGGAGCCTGCTCTCCCGGTACCGCGATATTCACGTACTGGCCGGGGAGAAACGCAAGATCCGCGCGGTTGGGGATCTCGACGGTCATACGCATCGTCGACGTCGAGAGGCGCTCGAGATCGACGATGCTCCCGGCGAATTCGCCCGCGGCGGTCTTGGCGATATCGGAGGTGGCGGCGATCTGGAGTACCAGGTCTGACTGCGGTTTCATGCAGCACGGCAATGCGAAACCGTCTGCGCACTCCGATTCCGACAGTGCGTCGTCGATGTAGGTGCCGCCGTCGTAGTCACCCGACTCGCAGAATGCCTTGCACGTTCCGCACGCGCCGTCTCGACAATCGAGCGGGATGTTGATGCGTTGTCGATACGACGCGTCGGCAACTGTCTGGTCTTCCCGGCAGGTGATGAACCGCGTGACCCCGTCCTCGAATGTCAACGCCACCTGGTGTGTTGGACCTGTCGCGGCTGATCCACTGGCTTGCATATCGGTAGTTCTTGCGGTTTCCGTATCGGTAGTGAGTGTCATGCGCGTCGCCTCAGAAGTGGTAGATGTCCACCACGTGGTGGATGTAGTCGTTCTTGAGCACAACCGTCTTTCGGCGGATGAGCGGCGACTCGGCGGAGAAGTCGATCGTGTAGAACGAGGTGCCGTAGTACGGGTCGACGGTGTTGTAACGGAAATACATTGTGTGCCAATTGAATCGGACATCGACCAGGTCGCCACGCCTCTCGATGACCTCGACGTTGCTGATGTTGTGCGACGTTCTGGGTTCGGAAATCGACGTGGCCGAGGATCGTTCGGTTCGAATACGGAACACCCGGTCTTCGAGTCCGCCCTTGTTGGGGTAGTAGATGAGTGAGATGTCGCGCTGCGGATTCTCGACGAGGTGGTCGTCGTCTGTCCAGGCGGGCATCCAGTACTCCACGTCGTCGGCATAACAGCCGAGCCACTTCTCGAACTCGCGATCGTCGAGGTAGCGTGCCTCGCGATAGAGGAACTGCTCGATCATGTTCTGCGTGATGAGGGTTTCGGTGGTCGTGACAGCTGGGTCGACGATCGGCGACTGCGAGGTGGTCATCTCACTTCCCTTCCGGGTTGATGGCGGCACGCATGGTGTCGAGCCAGTAGCCGTGCTGGACCGGGTAGAGGCCCTCGTCCTCGTTTTTCATTCCGGCAGAGACGATCTCGGTCATGCCGAGACTCTCGGCGACGGGGTCGGGTCCGGAGAGCCAGTGCTGCGCACCACGACTCATGTCATTCCACGGCGCGGCGGTGGCGCGGAAGGTCAACTGGCACGAGCGGAACTCTTCGAGGTCGTCGGGAGTGGCCATGCCCGATGCATTGAAGAAGTCTTCGTACTGCCGGATGCGATGCGCGCGTGCGGTGTCACTCTCACCCTTGGGTGCGATGCAGTAGATGGTGACTTCGGTCTTGTCCGGGGCGATAGGGCGGAAGTGTCGGATCTGGGTCGAGAACTGGTCCATGAGATAGACGTTCGGGTACAGGCACAGATTGCGCGATCCCTTGACCATGAATTCGCCCTTCGCGTCGCCGAATTCGCGCTTGAGTTCGTCCATCTTGTCCCACAGCGGACGGTCCTGCGGGTTGGCCGCCCAGGTCCACAGGCACAGGTGTCCGTGCGGGAATGACCAGTAGCCACCGCCCGACTTCCCCCAGCCGCCCGCGTCGAGCGCCTTGGTGTCGTTCGCCGATTCGCCGGTGTTGCGACGCGACGTCGTCGCTGCGTAGTTCCAGTGCGTCGCGGTCACGTGGTAACCGTCTGCGCCGTTCTCGGCCTGCACCTTCCAGTTTCCGTCGTAGGTGTAGGTCGACGATCCCCGCAGCACTTCGAGTCCCTGCGGCGACTGGTCGACGAGCATGTCGATGACCGTCCTCGTGTCGCCGAGATGTTCGGACAACGGGAGGACGTCATCATTGAGGCTCGCGAACAGGAATCCGCGGTAGCTCTCGAACCGGGCAACCTTCGTGAGATTGTGTGAGCCCTCGACGTCGAAGGTGTCCGGATAGCCTGCGCCGTCGGGATCCTTCACCTTGAGCAGTGTGCCGTCGTTGCGGAACGTCCAGCCGTGGAAGGGGCAGGTCAACGTCATTCGATTGTCGGTCTTACGGCGACAGATCATGGCACCGCGATGCGCGCATGCATTGATCAGGCAGTGGAGTTCGCTGTCTTTGCTGCGGGTGATGACGACGGGTTGCCTGCCGATGTAGGTCGTGAAGTAGTCGCCCGGATTCGCCACCTGACTCTCGTGGGCCAGATAGATCCAGTTGCCCTCGAAGATGTGGCGCATCTCCAGCTCGAAGATCTCCTCGTCGGTGAAGATCCTGCGGTTGGCCCGGTATACGCCGGCATCGCGGTCGTCGATGACGGCATCGGCGAGAATGCTTCGCACATGATCGGTCGTGGCTGTCGTCGCTGGTGCGGCGTTGCCGGCGAGTGTCATCTGGGTACCTCCTGGTGTGGGCTGTCTCCCGACTGTGGCATTACGTGTGGACAGTCACACTAGGGCTTTTGCCAGTCCTGACTCAGCGTCGAATTGATCAATTTCATCGATCAATCACACGAATATGAGTCCTTGTCTTGTATGGATCGGGCTTCTACCGTGGATCTCGAAAGTGTCGGCAGTCACATGATGCTCAGGGAGTGACTCAGCTGTCGCTTCCTCCGAGTATTCGGCACGAGAGGAGAGGCGACATGGAGCTGAGGCACCTGCGGTACTTCGTGGCCGTCGCCGACACGTGTCACTTCGGGCAGGCTGCCGCCACGTTGCACGTCGCGCAGCCGGCACTGTCGTACGCGATCAGGCAACTCGAAGCCGAACTCGACGTCACGTTGATGACCAGAACGACTCGCCAGGTCTCACTCACTCCGGCAGGGCTCTACCTGCAGGCAGAGGCCAGGCGCATCCTCGGCGACGTCGACGGATGCGTCGACGAGGTACGACGTATCGCCGCGGGGCGCAGCGGAGTGGTGCGACTCGGGCTGACCGGCATCGGGGCCTTCTCGCATCTGCCGAGGATCGCCCGCGCCGTCAAGCAACAGCTCCCCGACGTCGAGCTCGCGATCTCCGCTGACATGCTGACTCCGACACAACGCGACGCTCTCGTCGCGGGCGAGATAGACCTCGGACTGCTGCGTCCACCGGTGGCCGGTGACGGCATCGAGGTACGCACCATCGACGTCGAGCCGTTGGTCCTCGCCGTGTCCAGCGATCACCGGTTGGCATCCGAACCTGTTGTGGCGCTGCAGGATCTGCGCACCGAACCATTCGTGATGTACGACAGTCGTGATTCCGCTGTCAACGACGCCGTGTTGCGCTCCTGCAGGAGTGCGGGTTTCGTTCCGCAGCGGTTGCACGAGGCGTCGGGAACACCCGTCCTGCTCGCGCTGGTAGCCGCGGGACTCGGCGTCGCGGTCCTTCCCGGCTCGGTGCGTGCACTGCAGTCGGCAGGCGTGGTCATCCGCGAACTGGCCGACGCCGGCTCCATCGAAGTCGCGCTCGCATGGCGCACGGATGACACCAATCCACTCGTCGGCACCGTGTCCGAGGTGATTGCGAGCGCATTCGGCTTCGCCGAGGCGTTGCCGAGTCCCGAACTCTTCACACAAGGACCACACTCATGAAAATCACTGAGATCGAAGCGATTCCGTTCGCGATCCCGTACACCAAACCGCTGCGCTTCGCTTCCGGCGAGGTCCACGCGGCTGAGCACGTACTCGTGCGGGTCCACACCGACGAGGGCGTCGTGGGAGTAGCGGAAGCGCCGCCTCGACCGTTCACCTATGGCGAGACACAAGACGGCATCGTCGCAGTCATCGACAAGGTCTTCGCACCGCAGCTGGTTGGTCTGACGGTGCTCGAACGCGAGGTTATCGGTGAGAGACTCGCACGCACCGTCGGCAATCCGACGGCGAAGTCGGCCATCGACATGGCCGTCTGGGATGCGCTCGGCAAGATTCTCGGCTACCCGGTCGCCGACCTGCTCGGCGGCTACACCGACCGCATGCGCGTCAGTCATATGCTCGGATTCGACGAACCGTCGGTCATGGTCGCCGAGGCCGCGCGGATGCGAGATACATACGGCATCAACACATTCAAGGTGAAGGTCGGTCGGCGGCCGGCCTCGCTCGACACCGCGGTGGTCCGCGCACTACGGGAGAGCTTCGGCGAGTCCATCGATCTCTACGTCGACGGCAATCGGGGGTGGTCGGCGTCGGAGTCGATGCGTGCCATGACAGAGATGGCCGACCTCGGCCTGCTCTTTGCCGAAGAGCTCTGTCCCGCAGACGATGTGCAGGGCCGACGCTGGCTCGTAGAACGTCTCGACGTCCCCTTCATCGCCGACGAATCGGTCCCCGAACCCGCGGACATCACGCGCGAGGTGCTCGGTGGTTCGGCCACGGCGATCAGTGTCAAGACGGCCCGAACGGGTTTCACCAGATCGCGGCGGGCGCACCATCTCGCAGAAGGCCTCGGCCTCGAGGTGGTGATGGGCAATCAGATCGACGGACAGCTCGGCACCGCATGCACTCTCGCGTTCGGAACGGCTTTCGAGCTGACGTCGCGGCAGGCCGGTGAGCTCTCGAACTTCCTCGACATGAGCGATGACCTACTCGCCGAGCCACTGCAGATCTCCGACGGACTGCTACATCGGTCCGAAGCGCCGGGCATCGGTGTCGAGATCGATCCCGAAAAACTCGCCCACTACCGACTCGACCACTGAGAGAAGACCACCGATGCTCTTCCACGTACGCATGGACGTCCACATCCCGCATGACCTCGACCCCGATGTCCGGGCCGACACGCTGGCGCGGGAGAAGGCGTATTCGCAAGAGCTGCAACGCAACGGGGCATGGCCGCACATCTGGCGGATCGTCGGCGAATACTCCAACATCTCCATCTTCGACGTTGCCGACAACGACGCACTGCACACCATCCTGTCCGGACTCCCGTTGTTTCCGTACATGACGATCCGGGTGACACCACTTGCCACCCATCCCTCAGACATCGCTGCGGGTTGACCGGCCCACCCGCAGCGCACCCCAGACCACGGGTTTCGACCCCACGAGATTTCCAGCCCAGCAAGAAGGAGTACCCATCATGACCAACACCATCGACGCCAGCTTCAACGAAGAGGTCACCGCGAAGGCAGCCGAATCGGGCGCCAATGCCTCGGCGCGCTTCCGTGAACGCATGGCCACCAGCGGATCTCGCGCAGGCGTTGTCGACACCGAACGGGTCAACTACCTGGCGAGCAAGGCGGTGAAGGCGCTGAACGACATCGTCCTCGACGACCGCGTCACCTACGAGGAGTACAACGCCCTGAAGGCATGGCTGATCAGGGTAGGTGAGGACGGCGAATGGCCGCTGTTCCTCGATGTCTGGCTCGAGCACTCGGTCGAAGAGGTCGCCAATGAGCACCGCGAGGGCAGCAAGGGCACCATCGAGGGGCCGTACTACATCGAGGGCTCACCCGAATTGTCGTGGAACGGGACCATTCCCATGCGCGACGACGAGCCGGGAACCCCGATGGTGTTCTCCGGACAGGTGCGCGCCGTCGACGGCACACCGCTCTCGGGTGCCAAGCTCGAGCTCTGGCACGCAGACGATCTCGGCTTCTACTCACAGTTCGCGCCGGGCCTGCCGGAGTGGAATCTCCGCGGCACCTGGATCGCCGACGACGAGGGGCGCTTCGAGATTCACAGCCTCCAGCCCGCGCCGTACCAGATCCCCACAGACGGTGCGTGCGGCCAACTCATCGAGGCGGCGGGATGGCATGCCTGGCGACCCGCGCACCTGCATTTCAAGGTGAGCGCGCCGGGCTACGAGCTGATCACCACACAGCTCTACTTCCCGGGTGATCCGCACAACGACGACGACATCGCCTCGGCCGTCAAGCCCGAACTGATGCTCGACCCGCAGCCGGTCGAGGGCGGCGTCGCCGTGACGTACGACTTCGTCCTCGATCCCGAGGCCTGAGTTCAGCTTTCAGATCGGGCGTCCGCAGCGTCGGACGCCCGATCGACGACCACGGAAGGTCGACCATGTTGGTAGCACCGACAACACTTGTCGCCGGCACAACGTCGGACGACTTGGCGCGGGTCCGCGGTCAGGCGTCGTCGTGGCGTTCTCCCGAGATCGCCATCGCAGACCGGGATCTCACCGACGCGGCGCTGAGCGACCTGATCACGACAGCGGATTCCCTTGGCGAGGATTCTTTCTCGCGTGCTGTCGGGGCCATCGTGTCATCGCGGGCAGGCGACTTCGCGCCCATCCCACACCTCGACGCCGCTGTCGAGATCTTCCGGACCTTCCTGCGGCACGAGATGATCGACGGCTGGCTCTACGTCCGCGAGTCCGACGGTTACCTCCATCCGTATCTCGTCATGGACATCGTGCTCGAGCACGGTGACCGAACACATGGTCCGCGAATCAAGTTCACGATGGAAGCAGACAACGCCACCGTGAAGCGGCCCTCACGCAAGCCGCGCGTGCTCTACTTCGAAGACACCGAGGTCGTCGGAAAAACACCCGCGGATGTGCTGTTGGCCGGAGGTGCCTACAAGGAGAGCGGCGACCTCAAGGCGGAGTACCAGGCGCGCCGTGACCGCTACCAGCACATCATCGACACCGGTTTCGGACAGCAATACACGTTCAGCGGCAAAGTGATTCGTACCGACGACTATCGCTCACCCAACTCGCGGAACAATCGCAAGGTGGTGCACGACGTCGCACCCGACGAGATCGCACCGCTACGCATGGTCGCCGCCTCGGTGCTCTACGACAGCAACCGTTACGGCGGAGACGATTTCGGTCCCGTGCCGGTCACCACGGCGGTGCGCGTATTCGATCTCGGCGCGCAGGACTTCCTCGACGTCAACACGGCCGACCTCGCCGAGTACGTCTACGAGACGCACCTGCAGGACAAACTCGTTCTGCCCGACGATCAACGCGAGCTTCTGAACATCCTCACAACAGACATTTCGGTGTTCACCGGCGACATCATCGGGGCGGGAAGTCGGCGGGTAACGTCATCCTCGCAAAGGGACGACCAGGCGTCGGCAAGACACTCACCGCCGAGGTCTATGCCGAGGTCACCGGACGTCCGCTGTACTCGATCCACTCCGGATCACTCGGCATCACAGCCGAATTGGTCCGCAAGAACCTCGAAGTGATCTTCGATCGGGCCAAGCGGTGGGACGCGGTTCTCCTGCTCGACGAGGCCGACGTGTTCGTCATGGAACGCGGACTCGACCTCGCGCAGAATGCCATCGTCGCCGAATTCCTGCGCACCCTGGAGTATTTCGACGGCTTGCTGTTCCTCACCACCAACCGCATCGACGGTGTCGACGAGGCGATCCTCGCCCGCTGTGCGGCGATCATCTCCTACGCGCCGCCCGGACCCAAGGACGCCCGACAGGTCTGGCAGATCCTGGCCGCGGGTAACGACGTCATCCTGGGAGAGGACCTGCTCGACGACCTCGTGGGCGGGTTCCCCGACATCACACCGCGCGACATCAAGATGCTGCTGCGGCTCGCGCTGCGTATGGCGCGGCATCGTGACGTCGAACTCGACGCATCGGTGTTCGCGAGCAGCGCGGTGTTCCGTGGATTGCGCTACGTGCCGGAATCCGAGCGCGCTCAACGGTAGTGGCTCGTGCGGCGCCTCAGCTCGCGAGCACCCAGTCACGTATGCCCGGGATGCTGTAGGCAACGCGCCAGGTGCCCATGTGCTCAGATGCACTGAATCGCCCCGGGTTTGCTGGAGGCTCGGTTAGTTGGTTCCGGCCTCTGCTGGGACCGGGTTCTCACGGTAGCTGGTGACCGTGTGGGCCGCCCAGTAGGCGGCCTCGTACTCGACCGGCGGGACGTGTCCGATCTCGCCGTGCAGACGGCGGTGGTTGAACCACTCGATGTACTCGGCGACCGCGATCTCGACGTCGCCGACACCGCCCCACCCGCTCTTCGGGCGCATGATCGGGTTGCGGATACATTCCGCCTTGAATAACGAGTTGAACGCCTCGGCCATCGCGTTGTCATACGAATCACCCTTGGAGCCAACCGAAGTCACCGCTTCAGCTTCGGCGAGACGCTCGGTGTAACGAATCGCTCGATACTGCACTCCGCGGTCCGAGTGGTGAATCAGTCCGGCCACATCCTGGCCGGCACGATCACGCGCCCACAATCCCATGTCTAAGGCGTCCAATGCGAGGTCGGTGTGCATCGTGGTCGAGACCTGCCAGCCGACGACCACGCGCGAGTACACGTCGAGGATGAACGCCGCGTACACCCACCCGGAGTGGGTGCGGATGTAGGTCAGGTCCGCCACCCACAAGGTGTTCGGCGCCTCGGCGGTGAACTGCCGGCCGACTCGGTCGGCCGGTTGCGGGGTTTCGGCGCCATCGCTGCGGGTGGTCCTGCGTGTCTGCAACCTCGGTATCCCTTGCAGTCCATCGGCTTTCATCAATCGTTCGACGGTGCAGCGCGCCACGTCGATATCCTTTCTGCGTAGTTCGGCGTGGACCTTGCGGGCACCGTAGACGCCGAGATTGTCGGCGTGCACGGTGCGGATCTCGCCGAGCATCTCCCGGTCACGCACCGTGCGTGGCGCCTCGGTCTTGTTCGCACTCAGGTGGGCTCGTACCGTGGACGGAGCGATCTGGGCGGCCGTGTCGCGTAGGGCCGCGCAGATCGGATCGACTCCGTGTTCGTCGCGAGAAGCGGCGACGAACTCCACGATCAACGCTGTGGGCGGTCGATCTCCGCGGCGAAAAAAGCCGACGCCTGCTTCAAGATCGTGTTCGCCCGCCGCAGCTCGCGGTTCTCCCGCTCGAGCTGCGCGATCCGCTCGGAATCGCTGCTCGTGGTCCCCGGCCGCTGCCCGCCATCGATTTCGGCTTGCTTGACCCAGGTGCGTAGCGCCTCCGGGTGCACACCGAGTTGATCGCCGATCCGTTTGAACGCTCCCGGCCGTGTGGCCGGGTCCTTGCGGGCTTCCACCGCCATCCGCGTCGCTCGCTCCTTCAGCTCAATGCTGTACTTCCGAGGTGCTGCCATGCTCTCCATCCTTCACAGGTTCGAGAGCCTCCGACGAACCCGGGGCGATTCACACCACCGCCGGTGGCGGGTACGGTGCCCGCAAGGAACGAGACATAGTTGATCGAGGTGTTGTGCGCGGTGACTTCGGCCACCCGGGTCGAGAGTTGCTGTTGTGATGCTCGGCCGTCCCACGTCGCGCGGGTCACCCGTGCTCCATGCTGCTCAAGCACGCCCATGATCGAGTTCTCGGTGGGGTAGGCCTTCGTGTCCCCCTGTGACACCGTGACCCAGAATCGCTTGCGCGCCAGTGGAGCCGATTGCTCTGCAGGCCATTGCCCTGCGACGACGTACGAGCTTGCGAAGAGGTCGGGATGTTTGATGTTCATCCCGAGTGTCATCATGGCCCCCATCGATTGGCCCGTGGCGTGTAGGCGTTTCGGATCAATCGAGTAGCGGCTGGTGAGTTCGTGTACGAGATTGACGGTCGTGTCGAACAACGGCCCTGGTGCGTAGTCGTCCGACACCACCACGGAATCGTACTGGGGTGCGAGAACGAAACATTCGTGTCGTGCCTGGTCGTCCGGAGACGCCCAGCAGACGGCCCCGAGCCCTTGGACCAGCGGACCTTTCACATCTGCTCCCACGACACTGGCGTCGTGCATGAACAGCACGAGCGGGTAGCTGCGTGTCGGCGAGTAGTTCCGTGGGACAAACAGGTTGTACTTCAACTCCTGACCGTTGTCCGGATCGGAGAACGACTTCTGTTCGAAGAGGTCGACAAGTGGGTCGACACTCGCGCTGGTTCTCACTGCATTTCCCGATGCAGGATATGTGGTACCCGAGACCGTGCTGATCGCACGGGTTTGTGTCACCGTTGCCGCGGCAGACCGGATAACGGGCTTCGCGCTTGATCCCTGGGGTGGTCCGGACTGTGCCTGGTTCTGTGGCGCGGCGGTCTTTGACGACTGGGTGGTCGATTGAGGGTCTCCCCAGAGCAACGCGGTCGAATCTGTGGATGACATCTCGATGATCACGTAGCGGCCGACCACAGGCGAAGCGACAACCGCTGGCGCGCTGTTCGTGTACACCTTGGTGATCGTGCGACCTGGCACCGAATACGACGCCGTGCTGAGCGAAGTCGACTCGATGTCGACGTCGTACTCCACCGCAACCGCGATCAGCTTCTGACCATCGCCGAAGACCCGCGTAATCGCGGTTGCTCCTCGAGTGCGACTGGTTGGCGCCGACTCGGATGAGCAGGCTGCCGCGACAATCGTCAGTGCGCCCGCGCTCAACGTCCCCGCCAGGAACTGCCTTCTGTTCACCCTTTACCTCGCTGCCGAAATGCCTACGCAGTCGTGGGTTCGTCACCACACGACGGGCGACGGTCGCCCGATCACACAGCGTAGGAAGCCAGATGGCCCGGTCCGTGTGCACGAGCTGTTCGGTTGCTGAGAGAATTTACGTCGCTAGCCTGGAGGACATGGAATTCGAGTACGACGTCGAGATCGTGACGTTCGTCGTCTCACCTGCCCACGCCTACTTTGGACGACCGAAGGACGGTCCGGCCGCGGACGTGCCGACCGAGACTCCGTCGAGCATTGACATCATTGCCGACAAGGGGATTCGTGGCGACAGGTTCTTCGGAGTGCGCGCTCATACCGAAGCCGCCGTGACGTTCTTGGCGCTCGAGGCGTGGGAGGCGGCGGCCGGCGACGTCGACCCGGTTGTCGCGCGACGCAACGTGGTGGTGCGTGGCCTCGAACTCGACCCACTGCGCGGGCGGGAGTTCAGCGTCGACACCGGCGATGGTCCTGTTCGGTTCCGCGGTGGACGTCCGGCCCACCCGTGCGCGTGGATGGACACGGTGGCCGGCGAGGGGGCTCGCAAGGCGCTGATCGGTCGCGGCGGACTGCGGGCGCAGCCGCTGACCTCGGGAACGCTGCGCCTGGGCTGGGCGTCGATCGTCACCGACACCGAACTCGACGCCACCCGCGCCGCCGCACAGGTCAAGCGCGCGCAGCCGCTGGGGTGATCTCGACAGGCTCGATCAGCGGTAGACGGCTCGATCGGCGGAAAACGGCTCGATCGGCGGTAAACGGCTCGATCAGCGGTAAACGGCTCGTTCGGCGGGCGGCCCACCCGGTGGTCGAACGGTTGCCAGCGGAGCGAGCACCCGAGTCGAGACCACCCCACTCAGCCCGACACCAGCGCGCGCAGGAAGAACCCCAGGTTCGCGGGCTTCTCGGCGAGGCGTCGGACGAAGTAGCCGTACCACTCCTGGCCGTAGGGGATGTACACGCGGACGGCGTGGCCGGCGGCGGCCAGGCGCAACTGCTCGTCGGCTCGGATGCCGTAGAGCATCTGGTGTTCCCAGCTGTGCGGCTCCCGGCCGAACTCGATCGCCATCAGCTCGGCCGCCTCGATCATCATCGGGTCGTGGCTGGCGACCATCGGATATCCGTTGCCCTTCATCAGGATTCGCAGACATCTCAGATACGCCTCGTCGATCAGTGAGCGCTCGGGATAGGCGACTGACGCGGGCTCGGAGTACGCACCCTTGCACAGTCTGATTCGCGCGCCGGATGCCGCGAACTCTCGACAGTCGTCTTCGGTGCGACGCAGGTATGCCTGCAAAACCGTTCCCAATTCGGGGTATTCGCCCCGCAGAGTCCTGACGATGTCGAGTCGTTCGTCGACAGTGCCGTGGTCCTCGGCGTCAACGGTGACCAAAATTCCCGCCGCGGCAGCGGCACCACAGATGGTGTGTGCGTTCTCCTCGGCGATCTTGCGTCCGTGCCGCGGCAGACACTGGCCGAGCGCGGTGAGCTTCAGCGAGACCTCCAGGGCCCCGGGCCGCACCTCGAACCGCGACATCCCCTGCAGGAGACTCAGATATGCCGCGACCGTCGCCGATGCTTGAGTCTCGTCGGTCGTGTCTTCGCCGAGGTGGTCGATCGTCACCGAGAGTCCGCTACCGAGTGCGTCGGCGATGGCCGCGAGTGCGTCGTCTTCTGACTCGCCCGCGACAAAGCGGTCGACGACGCGCTCGGTGACCGGAAGTCGTTGCGACGTCTGCTTGATGCGTTGGCTACCTGCCGCACGCGTGATCACGGGGCGTAGGACGGAATCGAAGAGTGCGCTCATAACATGTCACCTCAGTCCATCTCGGTGGCGTCGGATGCCATGTGGGGATACGCGGAATCCGTTGGTGGCACGAAGTTTTCCTTGATCGTCCTGGTTGACGTCCAGCGCATCAGGTTCGCTTTCGAACCGGCCTTGTCGTTGGTGCCCGACGCACGTGCCCCACCAAACGGCTGCTGGCCGACGACGGCTCCGGTCGGCTTGTCGTTGATGTAGAAGTTGCCCGCTGCGTTGCGCAGCAGATTCGACGCCGTCGACACGGCGGCGAGGTCGGTGGCGATGATCGAGCCTGTCAGCGCGTACCGCGCAGTGGAATCGACCATGCGCAGCGTCGATTCGAAGTCGGCGTCGTCGTAGACGTGAAGCGACAGGATGGGTCCGAAATACTCGGTGGAGAAGGCTGCGTCGGCTGGGTCGTCGCCGAGCAGCACTGTCGGCCGGACGAAGTAGCCCTCGGAGTCGTCGCACTGACCGCCGACCGCGACGGTCATCGAGGCGACGGTCTTGGCGCGATCGATCGCCGCGACCTGCTTGTCGAAGGCGCGACGGTCGATGACAGCACCTCCGAAGTTGGACAGGTCTCGCACGTCGCCATAGCGCAATTCGGCTGCCTCGCTGAGGAAGTCGTCGCCCATGCGATCCCACACCGACCGCGCGACGTACGCTCGCGACGCCGCCGAGCACTTCTGCCCCTGATACTCGAATGCGCCGCGAATCAGTGCGGTGCGTAACACGTCCGGGTTCGCCGACGGATGTGCGACGACGAAATCCTTGCCACCTGTCTCGCCGACGATGCGCGGATAGTTGCGGTAGTCGTCGATGCGGTTGCCGACTTCGCGCCACAGATGCTGGAAGGTCGCGGTCGAGCCGGTGAAGTGGATGCCCGCGAGATTCTCGTCGGCGAGCGCGACGTCGGACATCGCCCGTCCGTCGCCGTTGACGAGGTTGATCACACCGGCGGGGAGTCCGGCCGCTTCGAGGAGCCTCATGGTGAGGTAGGCCGAGTAGGCCTGGGTCGGTGAGGGCTTCCAGACAACGGTGTTGCCCATGAGCATCGGCGCGGTCGGCAGGTTTCCGGCGATGGCCGTGAAGTTGAACGGTGTGACTGCATAGACGAATCCGTCGAGCGGTCGATGATCGAGACGATTCCACACCCCCGGCGACGAGACCGGTTGTTCCGCGAGGATCTCGCGTGCGAACTCGACGTTGAACCGCCAGAAGTCGACGAGCTCGCATGGCGCGTCGATTTCGGCCTGCTGCACCGTCTTCGACTGTCCGAGCATGGTGGCGGCAGCCAACTTCTCACGCCACGGTCCGCTGAGAAGGTCTGCCGCGCGCAGAAGGACGGCGGCGCGGTCGTCGAAAGTGGTGTGCGCCCACGACTCCTGCGCTGCCATCGCCGCGTCGACAGCGGCGCGGGCATCGTCGTGGGTGGCGTTGGTCATGGTGCCGAGCACCTCGTGATGAGAGTGTGGCTGCACGACGTCGAGCAACTCTCCGTCTCCGATGTGCGCCGCGCCACCGATGATGTGCGGCAGCTCGACCGGCTCGGCCGACGACTGTCGCGAGAGCTCGTCGACGATCCGTCGACGTTCCGGGGTGCCGGGCGCGTAGGTGTGCACCGGCTCGTTGATCGGGCGTGGGGGAGTGGTGATCGCATCCATGGTCTCAGTCCATCGAGACGGAGCCGGTCGATCTATGTCCAATCGGCCAATGTCAATGCGAAATACTCGGTAAATTGCACAACGGAGAGCGTACAACAGCGCCCGATTGCACTGCAGCCGGACGTCCGTCGTGCCAGCCGCCTAAACCGCTCGCGTGCGGATCCTCCCGAGAACCGTGAGCGCGACCAGCGTCGTCGCCAGCAGCACCGTCGTGCAGGCTGCGGCGGAGAACACCTGTCCGCGGTCGGAGAGACCGAAGATGGTGACGGGCAGCGTCTTCCAGGTCGCCGGGTACACCATCACCGTGGCGCCGAGTTCGCCCATCGACAGTGCTACTGCGAGACCTGCGGCGGCACCGAGCGCGGGCGTCAACAGAGGTAGCGTGACGCGGGTCAGCACGCGGAACGGGCTGGCGCCCAACGATTCCGCCGCCTGCTTGTACGCGGGATCGAGTCGTTCCAGCGCAGCGGTGACCGAGCTGAACGCGAAGGCCAGGACGAGCACGGTGTGCGCGACGATCACGATCCACCGTGTGCCGCCGAGGAGCAACGGCTTGGAATTGAAGCTGATCAGTAAACCCAACCCGATGGCGACGGAAGGCACCGCGATCGGCAGGTGGAAGACCGCGTCGGTGAATCGTCGAATCGGTGCTGGTGCCTCCCTGGACGAGAGCGCCGCCCAGGTACCGAGAACCAGCGCGATGGCGCCTGCGATGAACGCGGTCTGGATGCTGACCGACAGCGAAGCCAGGTTCTCACCCGAGAGCGCATCGCCGAAATGGTTGAGACTGAGGTTCGACGGCAGTGGGCCCGTCCATGAGCCTGCGAATCCGGCGATGACGACGGTGGCAATCGGTGCGACGAAGACCACGAGCACGACGAGCGCGAAGATCGTCCAGGTGATCACCCGGCTGGTGCGAGTCCAGAGCAACATCAGATCTTCTCCCGGCGAGTCGTGATGCGTGCGAACAGCAATCGGTATGCGCCGTACAGGGCAAGTGACAGTGCGACCTGAACGGTCGCGATCACCGCCGCACCCGGCAGGTCGAACGTGACGATGCCACGGGTGTAGATCAGGACGGGCAGTGTTGTCACGTCTTTGGCGCCCGTGAAGGCGACGATGCCGAACTCGTTGAGTGTCAACAGCAGAACCAGGCTGCCGCCCGCGGCCAACGCCGGCCACGCTTCGGGAAGGATCACCGAGCGGAGCACCCGCAATGGGGAAGCACCCAGCGACGCAGCCACATTCAGCTGATCGGTCGACATCATCGCGAACCCAGCCAACAGCGGACGTACGACGAACGGGGTGAAGAAGGTGATCTCGGCGAGGATCACACCCCACGGCGTCGTGAGAAAATGCAATGGACGTTCCCCGGTCATCGCGGCGATAGCCGAGTTCACGGCTCCCGCAGAGCCATACAGAAATGTGAACGCCAGGGTGATGAGAAACGATGGCAGTGCGAGCACCGTGTCGATCATGCGCGCCACCAGGCGCGAACCGGGGAAGGGCACAAACGCCAGGACCACGGACAAAAACGTGCCGAGCACAACACATCCGACCGTCGACGCGATCGCGATCCACGCGGTTGTGGTCAACGCCCGCATGAACGCCTCGCTGCTCAACACCGCGCCCCAGGTGCTTTGACCTTGACCGTCAGCGGATTCGGCAAGCATCCGGATCAGGGGATACACCGCGATGACGGCGATCACCACGAGAGGCGGCAACGCCCAGACGAGTGCTCCGAGACGACGCGGCGCCTGATTCGACGGCGGCGGTGCGGATGTCGTCGGTTGCGCAAGTGTCGCCGCCGTCATCGCGGACCTCCGGCGGTATCGACCAATGTGCCTGCAGGGTCGGACAATCGCACACCGACGACCTCGTCGACGGGGTGGTCGGCGCGGCCTGCGACGTCGGCGTCGATCAGCTGATCGGGCAGACCGTCGACGGCGAGCGTCAACCGTGTCGACGCCCCACGCCAGACCGACGTCGTGACGCGGGCACGCAGCGATCGGTGTGCGCCGACCGCGGTCACCTCGATCTCGTGTGGCCGGATGCACAGGTGCGCAGGCAACCCCGGCGTCCACCGGGACAGCGGTTCTGGAGCGGTCGCCGACAGCATCTTCTCACCCACCTCGACCAAAGCCGTTGCGCCGGAGACACGTCCGACCTTGCAGGGAAGAAGATTGGCGCCACCGAGGAACGACGCAGTGAAGCCCGACGGAGGTCTTGACCAGAGTTCTTCGGTGGTGCCGATGTCGACCAGTCGAGCATCGCGCATGACGCCGATCCGATCTGCCAGCGCAAGAGCCTCGGTCTGATCGTGCGTCACGTACAGCATCGTGGTGTCGGGCAATGCATCTCGCAGCCGTTGGAGCTCCCCGACCATCGTCTGGCGTAGGGCGGCGTCGAGCGCTGCGAGCGGCTCGTCGAGTAGTAGGACGTCGGGCTTGATGGCCAGTGCTCGTGCGATGGCCACGCGCTGCTGCTGCCCGCCGGAGAGTTCGCGGGGTAGGCGTGAACCGTACTCGGACATGCTGACCATGCCGAGCGCCTCCTCGACCCGTTCGCCGACCTCGCGCTTGGAGAGGCGCCGGGCTCGCAACCCGAAGGCGACGTTGTCACGCACCCGCATGTGTGGGAAGAGCGCGTACGACTGCACGACGACGCCGATCCCGCGACGTGCCGGCGGGAGGTCGGTGATGTCGTTGCCGGACAGTCGAACCCGGCCGGCAGTCGGACGCACAAAACCTGCGAGGGACTTGAGCGCCGTCGACTTTCCGGAACCACTCGGACCCAACAGTGCGACGGTCTCGCCACGGCTGACGCGCAACGTGAAGTCGCGCAACGCATCTGTGGAGTTCTTACCGCGTCCGTAGGAGACGGTCACGCGATCGAAGGCGATCGCCGGTTGCTGCGGGGAGTCCCCCGTGGGGGTCGACGCCGAGAGCTCGGCGTCGACCTTCCTGCGAGTCAACGGATTCTGTGCCATGTCAGCTACCGGTTGCCTTCTGATATGCGGCGACGTCGGCGTCGAGCGAGGAGAGGACCGACTTCCAGTCCGGGTGCCAGATCGTCACGCCTTGGATTGTCTGTGCGGGGCTCGGCGACGTGGTGGGCGCGGCGACGTCGGTGCGAACGGAGACGCCGAGCGCGTCGGTGCCGACCGTGTTCTGTACGTCTTTTGAGAGCAGGAACGTCAGGAGCTTCTTGGCGTCGTCGGCGTGCGGCGCGCCCTTGGTGACTCCCGCGAAGTACGGCAGCGACACCGTGGTTCGCGACCCGTCGGGCATGGCGGGGAAGAACAGGTCGAACTTCGAGCCGTCGTCGCGGATCGACGCGAGGTTCATCTGTACGTCACCGTTGGCGACGAGCAGTTCGCCGTTGCTCACCTTCGGTTGCAGCTTTCCGGTCGAGCTCGACGGCCCGACGTTGTTGGCCTGCAACTCGCCGAGGTAGTCGAGCGCACCCTGCTTGCCCATCAGATGCTGCAGGAGCAACAGAACCGCGGTGCCGTCGCCTGCCTGGCCGGGCGTCGAATACTGGATCTTGCCCTTGAAGCGCGCGTCGAGAAGATCGTTCCACGCTGCGGGCGCAGGCTGTGCGGACGGGTTGCGGATGAACGACAGGTAGTTGTCGACGATGCCGACGTAGTTGCCGCCTACGGCAGACGGATCGACGCCGGTGGTGTCGACGCCCGGCGCGACGAGAAGTCCGTCGGCGTCGGCCTTTTGGATGAACGGGGGCAGCGTGACGAGGAGGTCGGCCTGCGGGTTGGACTGTTCCTTCTGCACGCGGGAGACGACCTCGCCCGAGCCGGCCTCGACGATGTTGACCGAAATGCCGGTCTGATCTTTGAATTTCGCGAGCTCGCTCTTGTACCAGGTACCGAGTCCGTCTGCGGTGTAGACGGTCAATGTCTTGCCGCCGCTGGAGTCGGACGACCCCGTACCGCCGCAGGCTGCGGTCAGCGTGACCACTGCGACGGTCGCGGCAAGAGCGACGGCTCGCATCGAGGTGCGGGTAAGACGTGAAATGCGCATGAGAGAACCCCCTGTGGGTGATGACGTGGGCGTGGCGGATGGCGCTGTGCCGCGCCGATGCAGCACAACGGATGTGGATGGATGGTGTAGTTCTAGGTGGTGTCGACCGGGTGATCAGTTGCCGAACAATGCAGCAGCGGCGCCGATGTCGGCGACGACATCGGTCGCGCCTGCCGCGCGGAGGGTGTCTTCGTCATGTGCGCCGGTCAGTACGCCCGCGACGATGCCCGCGCCTGCGCGCACGCCGCTGGTGATGTCGTTGGCAGTGTCACCGACGACAGCGACCTGACGCACGTCGTCGATGCGCAGTGTGATGAGGGCGGACAGAATCATGTCGGGAAAAGGCCTGCCGCGCAGGGTTTCCGACGGCGCGATGACGAGGTCGGCGAGATCGTGCCAGCCGAGGGAGTCGATGAGTAGTTTCTGAGTGTTCGCGCTGAAGCCTGTGGTCAGCGCGACCTTGATACCTGCGTCGCGTAGCTGCGAAATGGCCTGTGCCGCACCGTCGATAGGGATGGCACCGCCGTCGGCGATCTGTGCGTCGTAGGCCTTCTCGAAGGCTGCATTGGCCGCCTGTGCCCGGGCTTCGTCACCATCGACGAGGTGCCGGAAGACGGTGATCTTGGATTGCCCCATCGTGTCGACGACGTATTGCCTGACTTCATCGTGGCCGGGGCCGTCGGTGGGTAGGCCTGCGGCTGCGGCCGCGGCGTCGAACGCGGCGAGTACCGAGCCGCCGTCGGCGACCGTTGTGCCTGCCATGTCGAGGACTGCGAGTGTGATCGGGTTGTCGGACAAAGTATTTCCCTTCTCGTCTGGCGAGTGTTCAGAGGTTCATGAGGTCTGCGGTGTCGTCGCCGATGGCGGGGCCGAGCGTCATTCCACGCCCACCCGGGCCGGTGACGACCCAGACGCCGGGCGAGACCTCGCTGCGGTACAACAGTTCTGAGGAGTCGAGGCATTGTGAGTAGACGCCTGCCCAGCGTCGTGCGATGGGCGGAAGGCGTCGCCCGAGCAGGTTCTCGACCACTGAAACGAGGTGCTGATAGGGGTCTTCGGTGACGTCGAAGCCGAAGATGTCGGCATCGTCGCCGTCGGCGGTTCGGTCATAGGCATGGGTGTCGCCAATCGTCAGCCCGCCGTCGAGACGTTGCACGCAGAGCAGTTGCATGTGGTGTTCAGCAGCGACGGGCGACTGCGACTGCACGCGGCCGAGATGGTCGAGGGCGTCGCCCGCGAACGCGGGGTAGTAGCGGAAGCTGTCGCCGTCGGCGATTGCGGTGGTGAGCTTCTCGTCGAACGGTGCGGTTTGCATCATCTGCAGCCGGACCCGGCGGACCGGTGGTTGCTCGCCGACCAGCTCACGTAGCAGGCCCGAGTGCGAGGCTCCGGTGCACACGACGACGGCGTCGCCGCGATGGGTTGCGCCGGTGTCGTCGGTGACCTCGACAGTGCCCGAGGTCGACGTCACCGATCGGACCTCCCGACCTCCGAGATACTCGAAACGTCCTGTGGTGGAGAGGAATCTGCGAAGCGCTGGGAGCGCGACACGAGATTCGACGGCTCCGTCGCGTGCGCAGTGCAGGCCCGCGACATAGGTGCCCTGCAGCGCGGGATTGATCGCGCGTACCTCGGCGGGGTCGAGGAGCGTGAACTCGCGCTCGGCGGAATCCCCCTGTGCGAGAGTCTCTTCTGCGACGGCGAGTTCAGCGGCGGTGCGGACGAGTGTGATCGAGCCGCACGGTCGGAAGCCGATACCGGGAACGTCGGCTCCGATCTTTTCCCAGAGGTCACGGGAGCGCTGCGCCGCGGGGAGTTCGGTCGCGGACCGTCCGGATACCCAGACGAGTCCGAAGTTCCGGACTGTTGCGCCACGCGCCTCACGCTCTCGTTCGAGCAACAGCACCTCATGTCCGCGTTCGATGGCTGCTCGCGCATGCGATGTACCGAGGATTCCGCCTCCGACGATGATCACCTTCATGTGCACTAGTGTGCCCGTTTGGTCTAGACCAATAAAGGACGTTTCGGAGAACTCTGGGTTAACTCTTGGTCTAGACCAAATTGGTAGAGTGAATCTCATGTGTGCGGATGTGGTTGCCGAGGTCGAGGACGTGCTGCGCTCGTTGCGCGGAGTGTGGGACGAAGAGGCCGTCGACGAGCTCGATCACGCGCTGCAGGCGGGCCGTAAGGCTGTGGTGGCGGGCGCGGATGACGAACTGGTAGTCGCCGCTGTCCTTCACGACGTCGGGCACAGTCCGCTTGTCGAATCCACTACTCGCCATGACGACGATGCGCGGGCCTGGCTGACCCCGCGATTCGGCGACCGCGTCGGGTGGCTTGCGGGTTCGCACGTCGCGGCGAAGAAGTGGCTCGCGGCGCACGACCGGTCCTATGCGAAGGAGCTGACCGCGACATCGGTCGCCTCGCTCGCAGAGCAGGGGGGCGCCGCCGATCCAGGTGCGGAGTGGACACGGCACCCGTGGTGGCCCGACGCGATCGCGCTGCGCCGATTCGACGACGCGGCAAAGGTTCCCGGGGCCGCGGCACTCACGATTGATGAGGTCGTGGTGGTCGCGCGGCGTGTGCTCGGCGTCGAGCGGCGTGGCCACTGATGGCGCCCGACACCCAGCCGAAGTACGTGCGGGTGCGAACCGAACTCGAGCACGTACTCGCCGACCTCGAAGAAGGCGACTCGGTGCCGTCCGAACGTGTTCTGTCCGAACGGTTTTCGGTCGCGCGCGAGACGGTACGCCAAGCGCTGCAGGAACTGCTCGTCGAAGGTCGGATCGAACGGCGCGGACGCGGAACGGTCGTGTCGGCGCCAAAGATGGTGCAGCCGTTGTCGTTGAAGTCCTACACCGAGGGTGCGCGCCAGTTCGGCCGGGTACCCAGTCGTATCAAGGTGACGTTCGACGACGCCGTGCCCGACGAGTCCGTCTGCGCAGGTTTGGGCTTGGCACCCGGCTCGACTGTGATGCACCTTGAACGCGTGCTGCTCGCCGACGGCCAGAAGCTCGGACTGGAGAGTACGTTTCTCCCGAAAGAACGGTTCGGACACTTCTACGAGACCTTCGATCCGGAGACATCGTTGTACACGGCGATCCGTGCCGAGGGCGTCACGTTCGCCAGCGCCGAGGAGCGGATCGAGACGGCGCTGCCGAGCCCGCGGCAGGCCGGGCTGCTCGAGACGTCGACAGCCATGCCGATGTTGCTGCTGCGCAGGAGATCTCTCGACGTCGACGGCCAGCCCGTTGAGGTGGTGTGGTCGCTCTTCCGCGGCGACCGCATCGCCTTCGAGGCCACGCTGCGGGAGTGAGGCGCCGCCGGGCGAGTGGGTTTCGACTCGGCTGCTCGCTGCGCTCGCGGCCGGCTCAACCAGCGGTGGGGTTGGCGCCCGCTCAGCTTGCGGGTCGCGGGACCCGGAGCGTCAGCGCGACGACCAGGCGGGTGGTCGGGTCGTCGAGGTCAATGCCCGTCAGCTCCCGCACGCGACGAATCCGGTAGCGCAACGTGTTCGGATGGATGTGCAGCGCGGCGGAGGCTGCCCGGACGTCGCCGAAATGGTCGAGATACGCGCGCAGTGACGGTGTGAGTTCGGTTCCCGACGCTTCGTCGCGCGCCGCGAGGTCGAGGACGCGGGCGTCGATCAGCTCCGGATTGTCCTCGATCAACGCGACGATCTCGCCGAGCAGCACTCCCGTCGTCGACGCCGCGACCGTCGTGACGGGTTCGATCAGATCCGATTCGCGTTGTGCCGCATCGAGAACGCGATCGGCCTGAGTCCGCAACGTCGGCGCTAACCCAAGCCCGGCAGCAGGCCCCGCGACCACGGCACGCGCTTCTACTCCGAACTGTCGACGCGCCGCCGCGACCGCCGAGCCGGCCCACGCGACCGTTGCGTCCTGATCGGCACCGGGAAGCACGACGTAGGCTCGCCGTCCGATCGTCGACGTCACCGAAAGTGGGCTGAATGCGCTGGCGTGCAACGTCAATGCGGAGATCATCGCGGGTGTAGGTGAGGAAACCGACGCTCTCGACGGATCGGCGAGCAGGCCGCCGAACGCGACCACCAGCAGGTGAGTGTCGGGCGAGATGCCCAATTGATTGCCAAGGAATTCCGAGTCGACCGTCTCACCGCGTGCTCCGAGTAGTCGGCGCACCAGTTCGTCATGTCCGCTACCCGCGCTGCGTCGTCGAGAGATGATGCGCGCCGCGACGGCGGCGGCGCCCGCGAGAATGTCGGAGGTGTTGTCGGCGAACTGATCTCGCCCCTGTTGTAACCAGATCGCGCCGAGGTAGTCGCCGACTCCCCGCTCGTGTGGAGAGCGGATCGAGATCGCCAACCGCGGGCGCAACCCCAGCTCGCCGCGTTCCTCGACGGACACCAGTGTCTCGGTGGTGCGCAGCGCATCCAGCACGCCCCACTGGCGCAACCAGGCGAGCATGTCCGGTGGTCCCTCGCGCCCGAGGATCGACAATCGTCGGAGCTCGTCGGCCTCGT
The DNA here is from genome assembly GCF_002500165.1 of Gordonia sp. UBA7860. Classification (NCBI taxonomy): domain Bacteria; kingdom Bacillati; phylum Actinomycetota; class Actinomycetes; order Mycobacteriales; family Gordoniaceae; genus Gordonia; species Gordonia sp. UBA7860. The sequence goes on from NZ_DLSO01000072.1 coordinate 29,918, forward strand.
CACCGGCGCTGCTGTAGGCGAGTACATGCGAGCGCGCGTCCTCGATGCTCACGAGCCCACCGGTGCGCCGCGCGACCTCTGCTGCGAGTTCGAAGAGGTCGCCGATGCTGCCTGCCTGCATCGATTCGGCGCCGGGCTGGACCGACGACGCCTCCAGCACTCGCAGGACAAGTCGATAGATGCGTTCCCACCGCGCGTGCGGGTCGACGTCGATGACCGCGACGGAAAGCTCGGCGATGCGTGAGATAGCTTCCGCCGAAGGCGATTTGAGCATGACGGCGACAGGCATCTGTGATCCGAACCCGTGGAGCCATCCGACAACGTCGTCGGCGTCGACTCCGACCATCAGGAACAGATCCGCGTCGCGCGCCGACGTGTGCAGCGGGAGGCGCAGGTCGTCGGGGTCGATGAGCGCGACCGAGTCGATCACGACGTCAAGGCCTCGCGGTGCGGCAGCCAGTGACGCCAGCGTCGCGTCGAGCGCGAGCAACAGCCGCCCCACACCCACACCCGATTCATCCATATCGACAAAGATACCGATCAGTCCTGGCGGATCGGCCAAGAAGTTCGCAAAAAGCGACGTGCCCGCCGGGAGATATCCCGGCGGGCACGTCACGTGTTCGCGTCAGAGAATGGTCAGCATCTCGTTGTACGTCGGAAGCGGCCACAGGTCGTCGGCGACGACTCCCTCGAGCGCGTCGGCGACGTCGCGCACGCCGTTCATCGCGGGGATCAGCGACTTGAGTGCGTACTCCGACTCCTCCTCGACGGTCTCGCCGTGGAAGCCCTCGATAGCGTCCTCGAGCGTGTCCATGGCGTTGTTGAGCTCGCTGACCTTGCCGGTCATGGTGCCCAGCGCCGGAGTCTCCATCTCGATTCCCGCAGCCTTGAGGCTTGCCGCGGTGCTCGCGAGTTCGCCCATGTAACGCGTTGCCGCGGGCAGGATCATCGTCTTGGCGATCTCGAGGGTCTCCTTCGCCTCGACGAGCAGGGCCAGCGAATACTGTTCGAGCACAACATCTTTGCGTGCTTCGAGCTCGCGCTCGGACAGGATGCCGTACTTGCTGAACACCTCCTTGATCTCCGGGAGGTCGTACTGTGCCATCGCGTCGACGGTGGTGCGCAGGTTGAGCAATCCGCGCGACTCCGCCTCTTCCTGCCACTCGTCGGAGTAGCCGTTGCCGTTGAAGACCACCTTGCCGTGCTCGGTGATGATGCCCTCGAGCAGCTTCTGGACTGCGGCGTGGAACTCGGTTCCCGCAGCGAGTTCCTTGTCGAGGAAGTCGGCGACGTACTCGAGCGAATCGGCGAGCATCGCGTTGATCGCGATCATCGGGTCGGCGATCGACTGGTTGGAGCCGGGTGCACGGAACTCGAAACGGTTGCCGGTGAACGCAAACGGGCTGGTGCGGTTGCGATCGCCCGCGTCGGCCTTGAACGGCGGCAGCGTGTCGACACCGAGCTCGATGACGCCCGACGTCTTGCTCTGCTTGGCGCCACCCTTCGCGATCTGGTCGAAGATGTCGGAGAGCTGCTCGCCGAGGAAGATCGAGATGATCGCGGGCGGCGCTTCGTTGGCGCCGAGCCGGTGATCGTTCGACGCCGAGGCGATGGACGCACGGAGCAGCCCGCCGTACTTGTGTACGCCGCGGATGATCGCCGCGCAGAAGACGAGGAACTGCTCGTTCTCGTGCGGGGTGTCACCAGGGTTGAGCAGGTTGCCCTGGTTGGAATTGCCCATCGAGAAGTTGACGTGCTTACCCGAGCCGTTGACGCCGGCGAACGGCTTCTCGTGCAGCAACGCGATCATGCCGTAGCGCTCGGCGACCTTCTTGATGGTGGTCATCATGAGCTGCTGGTGATCGTGTGCGATGTTCGAGCGCTCGAAGACCGGGGCGATCTCGAACTGCCCCGGTGCGACCTCATTGTGGCGGGTCTTGGCCGGGATGGCCTGCTTGAACAGTTCGCGGTCGAGTTCGATCATGAACGCGAGCACGCGGTCGGGGATGGCGCCGAAGTAGTGGTCGTCGAACTCCTGCCCTTTCGACGGCTTGGCGCCGAACAGCGTGCGGTTCGTCGTCATCAGGTCGGGGCGGGCGAAGTAGAAGTGGCGATCGATCAGGAAGTACTCCTGCTCGGGGCCCGCGTACGACACGACGGTGTCGACGTCCTCGTGGCCGAAGAGCTTGAGCACACGCATGGCCTGCTTGCTCATCGCCTGCTGACTGCGTAGCAGCGGCACCTTCTTGTCGAGGGCCTCACCGGTCCACGAGATGAAGATTGTCGGAATGCACAGCGTGTTGCCGTTCGGGTTCTCCAGGATGTACGCCGGGCTCGTCACGTCCCATCCGGTGTAGCCGCGCGCCTCGAAGGTGCCGCGCAGGCCGCCGTTGGGGAAGCTCGAGGCGTCGGGCTCGCCCTGCAGCAGCGTCTTACCTGCGAATTCGGCGAGCGAACCGTCGGCGCCGTCGGGCTCGAGGAACGAGTCGTGCTTCTCTGCCGTGAAGCCGGTCAGCGGGTAGAAGACGTGCGCGTAGTGCGATGCGCCCTTCTCGATGGCCCAGTCCTTCATCGCGGAGGCGACGTAGTCGGCGAGGGTCGGGTCGAGTGGAACGCCCTTGTCGATGGTTGCCGCGACAGCCTTGAAGACGTGCTTGGGCAGGCGGGTTTTCATCGCCGAGAGGGTGAAGACGTTGCGGCCGAAGGTGTCTGCCAGTGGCTCGGGGAAGCCGTCGCATTCCATCTCGTACGTGGTCACGGCCTCGATGGCCTGACGGCGGGACATGCTGCCACTCATACATAAACTCCTGGGTCGGCTCTCCGGTGCGACGCGTGTGCGCCTGCCGTGGCCGGGTGGCCCCGAAGAGTGAGTGTCGTTGGTTCAAGCAAAACGACGCTATGAGCACCACGTACCCAGGTCATTGCCTCCATGTGACGCTCGTGAAAACACGCTTCACAATGGTGCGAAACTGGTCAGGCCTCTAGATACGCGAATGATTCGACGCGGAGTTCGGTTGGGGCAGCTCGGGTTCGGCGTCGGCCTGCGGTGCGTTCGCGGCGTGACCATGCAGCGCCGCGATGTCGTGTCCGCGGACCGTCAGTGCGGCCACGACGATCCCGACCACGATCCCGATCGCGGTGTCGAGCACGCGATCGACGGCCGCCTCGGGGCTCAACCCCGCACTGAGGCCGGTGAGCAGCAGTGCCATGGGTGTGACCGCGAGCGAGCAGAGCGCGTAGTTCACGGTCGAGAGGATCTCGGCGAGGACCTGGAAGATGACGATGCCAGCGACCGCGCCCCAGTATCCCAGCGGCACCGCGAGGAGTACGCCCGCGATCACCGCCCCGCCCAGGTTGCCCAGCAGTCGCTGGACGCCACGTCGAACAGTGAGGTGATATTCGACGCCTTGCATCGCCGCGACCGCACCCATCGCGGCCCACATCGGGTGATCGAGATGGATGGCGACGGCGATCGTGGCCGCTATCGCAGCAGCGATCGCAATGCGGATCGCGGTCACGGCGAGGTGCTTACGATGCGCGGGGGCCTGTCCGCCCGCGAGGGTGACCCAGATCGATTCGCGTTGCGCTGGAGGAGTTTTCGACGCAGCGTCGTCTGGACTCGATCTCAGGAGTCGCGACCTGAGTAGCTCGACGGACCACGGCGCCAGGGCGATGAGAATGCCGATCACGGCGCCGATCGCCGAGGCGAGCGTCGCACGGCCGATGTCGGCTGCACTGTGTGCGTACCCTGCTGCGCCGGTCGCGGCGAAGACGAAGATGACGGCGCCCGGTCCGACAATGCGCAGCGCCGACACGACGTAGCACGCGATCCCGGCCAGCACGGCGGTCACGACGATCTCGGAGACGATGGAGTTCGCGTAGGTGCCCATCGTCGCGCCGACCGCGATGACCGCGGTGACCCCGACGCCGAGTGCGATCAGTCGGGGAGCGCGGACGGGGTAGGGGTCGGGTCGGCAGAACGCCGAGACCAGCGCGCCCAGTGCCGCGAGGCCCGCGAGGTCGCGAAGACCGAGTAGTGCGCCGACGACCAGGACCACTCCGACGGCCAGACCCACCCGCAGCGGGGCGGCAACGCCGGTCCGGCTGAAGTCGAGGCGCAGGGCGTCGCGCCAGGTGGTCGGGCTCACCGCATGTTGGAGAGCTGCACCGCGGACACGGACGTGCGGAGTGATCAGGGAGCGCTGCATCGGACTAATTTATCACTGTTTTACTAGTGAAGTAAATATACGGGGTCGTTATGATCGTCACGTGACCGACACTCCCGACACCCGCGCGAGCCGCGACCTGGTCGACCGGATCGAAGCGGAGTGGGCGCGGTCTTATCCCCACCTCGACATCGAGCCGATCGGCATCCTCGGTCGGATTCAGCGCATCGCGACGGTCTCGAACCACCGACTCGACCGCAAGCTGGAGGCACACGGGATCGGACGGTCGGAGTTTGACGTCCTCAGCGCTCTGGCCAGGTCGGACCGTCCACTGCGTGCCAGTGAGGTGGTGTCGACGACCATGCTCAGCGGAGCGTCGATCACCAAGATCAGCGAGGCGCTCTCGCGGCGCGGACTGCTTGCGCGACGCAAGTCCGAGCGCGACGGCAGGGTGGTGCTGCTGGAACTGACCGAGGAGGGACGGGCGCTGGTCGACGCCGAACTTCCCAACAGGCTCGCCGACGATGCCGACGTCCTTTCCCCGTTGAGCGCAGACGAACGCGCACAGCTCGTCGACCTTCTGCGACGCATCTCGGCGGACCTGGTCGAGTGAGGTGTGACCCGATTGTCGACGTCGACAACGGGTAATGGAACATTGTGCGTAGTTGCGTCCACCGCCGTCTCGGCGGAACAACACGAGGAGTGCAGATGCCAGGGGTGAGCCACAGCGCGGTGATCGATGTGCCACGTCAGAGGGTGTTCGACTACGTCAACGACTACAACAACGTGCCCGGCTACATGTTCGGGATCACTCGGTTCGATCCGACCACCGACCACACGTCCGGTCTCGGCGCGACGTTCAACGCGGAGATGAGAGTGGGGCCGAAGCTGCTCAAGTCCACGGTCGAGACCAAGGAATGGGTCGACGGTGAGCTGATCGCCCTCGTGTCCGTCGACGGCTTTCCCGCGAACACCACCTGGCGATTCGCCGACACCGATGGCGGAACGAGGGTTGAGGTCGAGTTCCAGTACAAACTCCCCGGCGGGCTCAGCGGGCGTGCGCTGGGTGCCATTCTCGAGCCGTTCGTCGGCCAGGCGATCAAGCAGACCGACAACAACCTGCGGTCGCAGCTCGTCTGACGCCTCGGGTCCGAGTTGCGTGGGACCCTCGGGGGCATTTTTGTACCCCTGTGTCCCACACAACTTGGGTCTGTGGATAGATTCTCGGCGTCGCGTCGGATCTGCGACATCCTGAGCGGGTGCGATCTGACGAGGGGTGGCTGGCGCTCGCGCACCGGCAGGAGAACATTGCGACACGTGCGCAGCTCGCTGAGGCAGGCGTCGACAAGCGAACCGTGCGGCGGCGAGTCGGCTGCGGTGAGTGGAAGGCATTCGGTCCGCGGGTTCTGATGCTCGCTCCAGGTGCTCCGAGCGAGTCGCAGCGCGTGTGGATCGGCGCGCTACACCCCTGTGGCACAACAGCTCTGGCGGGTCGCGCTGCCCTGGCGGTGCATGGGTTGAAGGGCTGGGAGGATGGGCCGGTGGTGTTCCTTGTCGGAGCAGACGATCGCAGCGCGCGGAGGGCGCCTGACGGAATCGACTACGTCCGTACCCGCCACGACCTGACCTCGCTCTCCGTGCGACGCGCGGGTATGACAACGCTGCGGATCGAGCCCGCGACCCTCACATTGGCTTCCGCGCTCAACGACGGTGCGTGGGGTGAGCATGCATCGGCGCGGTCGGCCGGTGGTCTTCTCGCTGCCGTCGTGCAGCAGCAACTGACCACGGCCGAGGGGCTGCTCACCTGGTGCGACAAGCTGCCACGGCTGCGTCACAAACCTCTGCTGCGCGGATTTCTCGACGACATCTCGGGCGGGTCCGAGTCGATGGCCGAGATCGACCTGGTCAGGACGTGCCGCGAGTACTCGCTACAACCCCCGGTGCGTCAGCGGCGTCGCACCGACAGCGCGGGTCGGACTCGGTACACCGACGCCGAATGGGATCTGCCCGACGGATCGACACTGGTGCTCGAGGTCGACGGTGCATTTCATCGCACTCACTCGTCCTGGGAAGACGACCTGCGGCGACAGCGCCGGTTGGTTGCTCGAGACCGACGTGAACTCCGCTGCACCGCCGTCGAGTTGCGTACCGAACCCGAAGAGGTGGTGCGCGACCTCATCGACGCCGGGGTCCCGCGCATCTGACGGGTAATCGTGTTGCGTGGGATCCTCGGGGGCATTTGTGTACCCCTGCATCCCACGCAACTCGGCTGACACACCTGTGAGAATCGGTCACGATCTCTCAGGCTGCGGTGCGCCACCTCTCAGGGTCTGTTCATTCCGAAATGTCCTCCTGTAAGTCGCCTGGAAGCGACCTGGAAGTTCGCCTATGACAAGGCTCACAACGTCGACTTCTCTTGATGTACAGAACCTTTCGGAATCCGACGCTCTCAGCTCACTCCGTTTTCCGGGGTAACGACCGGTCTTGGTCGCTCGATCAACTCTGCGTGGTCCGCGTTGCCTGGTGCGTGGATTCTCGGTGTTGAAACCAGGTTCGAGGAGTGATGTAGGTGAGAGCTTCGCGCCGTTGGTGGCCGAGGTCAGGGCTCAGACGTATGGGACGTCGGCTGGGGGTGGCGGCAGTGGCCGTCATGACTGTCGGAGGTGTCGTCGCGGTCGGGGAGGGTACGGCGCACGCGGCGCCTGCGGCTCAGACCTGGTGGATCAACGGGTGTGGCATGCCGACGCAGAGTCCGGGGGGTCCGGCCGGGACGGTCAAGGTGCGCGCGTGGACGCGTCCGCAGAACAAGAAGACCGTCGTGATGCTTGACGGCTTGCGGGCGACCAACGACGTCAGCGGGTGGGAGCACAACACCAACGTCGCGCGATTGGCGGATCACGGGGTCAACGTCGTGCAGCCGGTCGGCGGATACATGAGCTTCTACACCGACTGGAATGCGCCGGACAACTTCAGCAACCAGGGCTACACCTACAAGTGGGGCTGCGTGATCAACAAGAGTCTGGTCGCAGCGATGGACCAACGCGGATTACGTGGTCCGTCAGGGCATTACGCGATCATGGGATTGTCGATGAGTGGCAGCTCGGCGTTGATCACAGCGGCCAACAACCATCGCGACTTCGACGCGGCGGGATCGCTGTCGGGCATGCTCAACCTGTCTGCGCCCGGTATGCGTGAAGCGATCCGCGCCGCAATGATCTTCCCGATGCTCGACGGTGGTACGCCCGCGATGAACGCCGACGCGATGTGGGGCCCGCCGTGGAGCACCCGATGGCTCGACAACGATCCGTTCGTCCAGGTGAACAAGCTGCACGGGATCCGTACCTTCATCTTCACCGGCAGTGGGATACCGGGCTACACCGCGACGCCACAGGCGTTGCTCGCCAACCCGGCGTTGATTCTCCAAGGGGCGCCGCTCGAACTGCTCTCGTCCGCATTGACGCATGTCTTCGACGTCCAGACCATGGTCAACCGGCTGCCCACGATGACCGACTTCCCGGTCCAAGGCCTGCACGACTGGCCCTACTGGCAGGACGCCGTATGGAATGCTCTGAACAGGGGGTTCTTCCGTGTCTGAGCGTCATGTTGCTCGCCGCCGCCGCATTCCCGCGGCGATTCTCGGGCTGGCCTGCGCCGGTCTGATCGCCGCATGCGGGACCGACGACACCTCCGCCTCCGGCGACAGGTCGGCCGCGACGGCGTCGAGCTCAACGGCAGCGTCGAGCTCAGCGGCGACGACGGGCTCTGTGGAGAAGTCCGCGGGCCCGTCGACGACGCCCTCTGCCCCGAAGCTGAGCGCACAACCGCAGGCAACGCGACCCGCCGAACTGCCCACGAACGGGTCGGTGGAGTCCGTCGCGCCTCCGCAGCCGGCCCAGCAGTCCGCGTTCGAGCGGAAGCTGAGGGAGGGTGGACTCGAGATCGACCCGAGCGCTGCGGCGTCACTGGGCGACGCGGTCTGTCGAGTGGGTGCGAGCAGTGGGCAGGACAGTGCGAAGAAGTACGCTGCCGCGCTCCTGCAGGCTCAACTGCACAGGGCTGCGAGCGACAAGGAGGTATCAGTGTTCGTCGATGCGTCGAAGTCGCTCTGCTGAAAGTGCGAGGCCGGCAAGGTTGTCACAGTGCGCCCGCGTGAATCTCTTTCAAACTCAGTGGGCGCACACCGGCCGGAGGCCGGCAAGGATGTCACAGTGCCCCAGGCAGGATTCGAACCTGCGACCCTTCCTTTAGGAGAGGAATGCTCTATCCCCTGAGCTACTGAGGCGACGTGTGGAGTCTACGGCAGCGGTGGTCCGCGACGGCAATGCACCTCGCGCCTCGATCGGCGTGAGGTGCATTGCGGGCTGCCGACGATGTGGGCGGGTTCGGCGTCGTATCACCCGTTCACCCGCGACCGCGTGGGTAGGCGATACGGTGAACCGGTGACCACAGCATCGTCTCCGCTCACCGTCCTCGTCACCGGCGCCACCAGCGGCATCGGTGAAGAAGTCGCCCGTCAGTTCGCGTCGGCGGGCCACCGTGTGTACGGGACCAGCCGCCATCCCGACAGCGTGGCCGACCCCATCGCCGGAGTGACCTACGTCCGGCTCGACAACGCCGACTACGACAGTGCCGCCGAGTGCGCGCGCGAGGTCGGCGACGTCGACATCCTCATCAACAACGCGGGCGAGTCGCAGGCGGGCGCGCTCGAGGACGCGCCGATCAGTGCTGTCGAAGATCTGTTCCGTGTCAACGTGTTCGGGCCGATCGCGCTGACCAAGGCCGTGCTCCCGGGTATGCGTGAGCGGCGTCGAGGAACGGTCGTGATGGTCGGGTCGATGCTGTCGAGCTTCCCGGTGGCGTTCCGATCCAACTATGCCGCAACGAAATCGGCACTGAAAGCGTATGCGTTCGCGACTCGACGTGAGGTCGCACCGTACGGGATTCGGATGATCAGCGTCGAACCGGGAACGATCGCCACCGGCATCGGTGACCGGCGCAGCATCTACATCGGCGAGAACTCGCCCTACCGCGACGAGTACGAGACCCTCGCGGCCGCAACGCGACACAATGAAGAAGCGGGCATCAGTGGGGCCGAGATGGCGGCCGTCATCGTCGACGCCGCGCTGGCTGAGCATCCGAAGCCGTTCTACGCCAAGGGGAATTCGGCGGGACTCGTGTTCGCGATGCGACGCCTGCTGCCGCGCCAGTTCATCCTCGACATGACCGCCCGCAAACACGGTCTGCGACGCGTGAAGATCTGATTCGACGATGCGAATAGCGTTGCGGGTCATCGGGGTCGGTCCCGGTGATCCACGGCAGATCACGCTCCAGGCGATCGAGGCGATGGCCGACGTCGAGGTGTTCATCGCGCTGGAGAAGGGGAGCGCGAAGACGGGGCTGCTCGACGCTCGGAAGGAGATCCTTGCGCGCCATGCCAATTCGTCGCATCGGCTCATCGAGATCGCTGACCCGCCGCGTGATCGCGCGCCCGCCGACTACGACGCCGAAGTGCGACGCTGGCACGCGGCACGAGCTGATCTGATCGCTTCCGCGCTGCGCGACGAATTGCCCGGCGGGGGAGTCGCGGCGTTCCTGGTCTGGGGCGACCCCGCGCTGTACGACAGCACGCTGCGCATCGTCGACGATCTGTCCGACCGGTCCGATCTGACCCTCGACGTCGAGGTCATCCCGGGCGTGACGAGCGCCAGCGCGCTGACCGCCGCACACGGAATCGTCGCCAACCGGATCGGCGAACCCATCCACATCACGACGGGACGTCGGCTCGCTGAGACGCCGCCTGGCGTCGACTCGAACCAGATCGTGATGCTCGACGCCGACCTCGCGTTCCGGCACACCGCACACCCCGACGATCACATCTGGTGGGGCGCCTATCTGGGTACCGCGGACGAGATCCTGATCAGTGGTCGGGTGGGTGACGTGGGTGAGCGCATCGCCGCGGAACGCGCTGCGGCCCGCGAGCGCGTCGGCTGGATC
>NZ_DLSO01000005.1:0-3292 GCF_002500165.1 Gordonia sp. UBA7860
GCATGTCGTCGGCGATCGATTGGCCGATGCGGTAGGCCAGCAGTGCGGTGCGTGCTTCGGCTTGGCGTGCGAGGCGTTGGGTGGTGCGGGCGACGTCGTTGAGTTCGACACCGGAGAGGTGACTGATCGTGTCGACGTCGGCGGCGGTGAATGAGAGCGGTGAATGAGGGAACGGTGACGTCGGGGTGTGGTCGTCGATGATGTCGGTCATGGCCACCCCCTTTTCGCCGTGTTGTCGGTGATCGCTTGTGTGTTCGATCTGACAACAACGCTACAGGGCGGGTACGACAATTCGGACACGTCGGAGAACGGCTGTGGAATATCGCCACCTAGACGTCGAATCCGCGTGCTGCGTGACTTGCGCGCTCGAACTGTCAACAATCCGACAATGTGTCATCATGCCTGCATGGAGTACGAATTCGGGTGGGGTGATGGCCCCGGCGAGCAGGTTGGCATCGGGATCGTCTGCCCGTTCGATATGGCTCTCGACCGCGAACTGTGGCGCTGGATGCCCGACGGCGTCTCGCTGCATTTCACCCGAACCGGATTCATCGACGCCCCGGTCGACGTCGACATGTGCAAGGACCTGAACAACCACGCCGAGATCGCGGCGGCGGTGCGCGCGATTTCGGCCGTTCGGCCCAGTGCATACGCGTACGCGTGTGCGTCGGGCAGCTTTGTCTACGGCATCTCGGGGGCAGTCGAACTCTCCAACTGCATGATGGGTGCCGGTGCGCAGCGGGCGGTGACGACGTCGGAAGCGCTGTTGCGTGCGTTGGATGCGTTGGGGATCAGTCGGATCGCCGTGGCGACGCCCTATACGAATGCGCTCACCGGGTTGCTGTGCGACTTTCTCGCGCAGGCCGGACGCAGCGTGGTGGCGCAGGCCGGACTCGGTCGTGACCACGACATCTGGACCATTCCGTATTCGGTCACGGCCGATCTGATCCGTGGCGCCGACCATCCGGACGCCGACGCGATCTTCGTGTCCTGCACCAACCTCTGGACCTACGACGTCCTCGGCGCACTCGAAGCCGAACTCGGCAAGCCGGTGCTCTCGGCCAACCAGGTGACCGCGTGGGCGACGCTCGTCGACGCCGGCGTGCTGTCGCCAGGGATCACTCACTCCTACGCGGTACCTGCTGCCGACCAGTCGCTGTTCGCGCGCGCCGCATGATCGACCCCTGCATGGGTTGAGCAACGTAGGGTTGGGTATGGCCACCGATAAGCCGTTCGACGCAGCGACCGATGCAAAGTACGTGCAGCTCACCACTTTTCGCAAAGACGGGACGCCCGTGGCGTCGCCTCTGTGGGCGGCCTACGACGGCGAGTCGCTGGTGATGTGGACCGAGACCGACTCGTGGAAGGTCAAGCGGATTCGACGCGACCCGCACGTCGTCGTCCAGGCATGTGATGTCCGCGGCACGAAGCTCCGGGGTCAACCGGTGGACGGAACCGCGACGATCCTCGACGCCGCCGGTACCGATCACGCGCGCAGTGCGATCTCGAAGAAGTACGGCATCGTCGGCTGGGTTCTCGTCAAGGCGAGCCTGATCCGTCGCGGCAAGGACGGTACGATCGGCATCGCGATCACACCGCGCTGAGTCGACGCCTCCGCGCAGCAGGAATCTCGTGATAGCAACGCGCCCAAACCATTTCGTGTTCGACGGGACTGATCGCACCTGAAGCGAGACGACCATCGGCGTCGCGCAGGAGGGCGGCGAGGTCGCAGATGCTCCGCCGGGTAGCTCGGGCAGTGGCGTCGGCTCCGTAACCGGTCCACGCCTCCATGGTGCGTGTCTGCGTGCGCACCAGATGTGTGCGCTGCCCGACGACCACGACCGTTGCGCACGCGACGACCATTCCACTCAGTAGTCCAGCAAGCCCGGAGCCACCCATCCACGACGCGATCAGTGCGGCGGTCAACACCGTGGCGATCGCGACGAAGGGCAGTGCTCGCCACAGGCGCAGCCAGCGCGCGTCGTCCTCGCTGGCGCCGGGCGGATACACGACGATGCGATGGCAGATCCAATGGCGCGCGTAGCCGACCTGGACGTATCCCCAGCGCGACGATCCTGACTCGTTCATGTGATCGGTTCTAACTCCTACACACGCGGGAGAGCGTATTCCTCACGACTTCTCGACGCCGTGATCGCAGATCTTGCCGCGCCTTTGACGCGCCTTTGACGAGGCCCGCTGCACGGCTGAGTCGGTCGGCGCGAAGGTTGCGTCAACAAACCCCGGTGCCGCGTATGGAACGCGTTAAGAGGTCTTCCTACACAGACGAATTAGACAGAAGCTGTGGTGCGCCGTTCGCCAGCTCGACGTTCGGCATGCCCAGCCAAGGAGTGTGTGACAAGTGGCCGATGTGCTTTATGTACTCGCCGCGTTGATCGGCTTCGCGCTATGTGTCCTGGTGGTCCGGGGCGTCGACGCGAGGATCGGCCGATGACTGCAGACGGAGTGTTGAACGTGGTTCTGCTGGTCCTGTCGGCGGCGACAGCGATCTACCTCATGATCGCGCTGATCAAGCCGGAAAGGTTCTGAACGTGAATTCATCCCTTGCGGGGGCGCTCCAGGTGGCGTTCGTCGTCCTGGTTCTCGCAGTCGTCTACGTGCCGCTGGGCGACTACATGGCCCGCGTGTACCGCAGCACTCGCGACCTGCTGCCCGAGCGCGCGATCTACTCGTTGGCTCGCGTCGACGCCCGACGCGAACAGACGTGGGTCGGCTACGTGCTTGCGGTACTGGCCTTTTCGCTGATCTCGTTTCTGTTCCTCTACCTGCTGCAGCGGCTGCAGGGCGTGTTGCCCTGGTCGGACGGCAAGCCAGGTGTGAATCCGGCGACGGCGTTCAACACCGCGGTCTCGTTTGTCACCAACACCAACTGGCAGTCGTATTCGCCAGAAGTGGTGATGAGCAACCTTTCCCAGATGCTCGGACTCGCGGTGCAGAACTTCGTGTCTGCCGCCGTCGGCATGGCTGTGGCCGTCGCGCTCATCAGAGGGTTGGTGAATCGACGCGGCGACGGACTGATCGGCAACTTCTGGGTCGACCTGACGCGTACGTGCGTCCGTATTCTCCTGCCGCTCAGCGTGATCGTCGCGATTCTGCTGCTGACTCAGGGTGTGGTGCAGTCGTGGCACAGCGGCTTCGGCTTTACGACGATGTCGGGTGATCCTTCCCGAAGCATGGTGGGGCCGTTCGCTTCTCAGGAGGCGATCAAGGAACTCGGAACCAACGGCGGCGGCACGCTGTCGGCGAACTCGGCGCATCCGTTCGAGAACCCGAC
>NZ_DLSO01000049.1:0-5459 GCF_002500165.1 Gordonia sp. UBA7860
ACTTTGCCGTGACCCTGCTCATTTTGCGCACGCGCAGTTTCGGAAACTCTGTCAAGATTGCGTCCACCTCGGTAAGCGGTAACAAGACGGTGTTGTCAACGACCCTCCCGCCTCGGCGACGCACCTGGGCGGCCAGATAGGCGGCAGGCAGGCCCGTTGCCGTCAGAAGCTCGGTGAGCGTCATTGATTCCTCGTGCGTCATTGAGCGTTCCCGACCCTCATCCGGCGGTAGATCGCCGGCACCAACTCCGACACCAACTTGTCCCGGATCACCGTGTTGTTCAGGATCTGGGCGGACAGATCCGAGTGCGCGTCCATGGCGTCGATCACCGCGCCGTTGAACTCTATGTCGATGTCGGGGCTGGCCTCGAACTGTTCTCGAGAGTTGTTGTGCGCCTGGGTTTGCAGATTCTCGCTCTCCAGGAGCTTGTCGCGCAGATGTGTGACGACGCTCCGAACGTCAGCCTCGGAGTGATCGCCCTCGAACAGATCGTTGATTGTGGAGATCACCTCGTCTATTTCGACCATCTCCGGGTCGCGAGTCGAACCACTACCGCCACCCTCACTCGCGGGCGGGAGCTGACCACCACTCTCAGGCTTGCCGCTCGTTGTCGCCTGCTTGTTCTGCCGGAGGTACTCGAAGTCCACCGCCGACAGATCGATGACATGCTCGACGTTCTCGCGCCGAATCACCGGCGCGAGGAAGCGCAGATAGATCGACAGCTTCTCCAGTGCGGAGTCTTCATAGTCGAAGAGCTGGGACAGGAAATCGTACTGGCGGATGAAGGTTCCGACGTCCTTGCGGAACATGTCCAACTCATCGAGCGCTGCTTTGTCCGCCTTCTCGTTGGCCTCACGTTCGCGGTCCCGGAATCGGTGTTGGGCGGGTGTCACCCACTTGGTGAGCGCGTTATTGCCTTTGTTGGCGACGAAATCAGCAGCGAGGGAGTTGACTTCGGACCACTGATAAATTCCAGCAGCATCGAGTTTCGCCATGGTGGCGTGCACGATGTTCGGGTCGGTGACGTCGGCCAATGTGGTGGCCTCAAAGTACGGTTCAAACGCATCGACCACATCCTCGGCAGTGTTGGCGAAGTCGATGACAAACGTCTGGTCCTTACCCGGTGCGGTGCGGTTGAGGCGCGACAGCGTCTGCACGGCCTGAACCCCGGAGAGCTTCTTGTCGACATACATCGCTACCAAGAGCGGCTGGTCGAATCCGGTCTGGAACTTGTTGGCCACCAACATCACCTGATACTCATCAGTGGCAAATGCATCGCGGAGGTCGCGGCCCTTGAGGCCAGGATTCATCTCCGTGCTCGTCTCGGTAACCTTGTCCAGACCGTTCTCCCCGTCGGTGACCTCACCGGAGAAGGCAACCAACGCGGCCACATCGGTGTAGCCGTGCTCGGCGACATACTTGTCGAAGGCACGCTTGTAGCGCACTGCAGCCAGTCGTGAGCTGGTCACCACCATCGCTTTGGCCTTCCCGTCCAAGCGCCACGCGACGTTGGAGCGGAAGTGCTCGACGATGATCTGCACCTTCTGCGCAATATTGGTCGGGTGCAGGCGCACCCAATTCATCACCGACTTGATCGCTTCACGCTTGTCCACCAGTTGCGAATCCGCACCCGCATCAGCATCGACAACGACGGTGCCCCCGGAGTCGGTGTCTTCGGTGGTGTAGCTGTGCCCGTTGTGCGACAGCCGGAATGCCGTCTTGTAGGGCGTGTAGTTCTGCAACACGTCGAGGATGAAGCCCTCCTCGATCGCCTGCTGCATCGAATACAGGTGGAACGGTTCGGGCGGCACCTCGGGCGATGGTCGACGACCGAACAGTTCCAGTGTCTTCGCCTTCGGTGTTGCAGTGAACGCGAAAAAAGAAATGTTGCCGGCTGCGGCACGAGCAGCCATCTCCGCGGCCAAAACATCTTCGACATCGACAGAACCGCCGTCAGCGATGTCGTCCAACTCGGTTGCTGTCAGCACCTTCTTGAGTTGCTTCGACGCCTCACCGGCTTGTGAGGAGTGTGCTTCGTCGGCGATGACGGCGAATGCCTTGCCTTGCAATCCCTTTCCGTCGCGGATGAGATCGAGTGCGTAGGGGAAGGTCTGGATGGTGACGATGATGATCTTTGTGCCCGACTGCAAGGCGTCAGCCAACTTGCCTGACTTGGAGCCGCCCAGGGAGTCGATGTGCGCGACCATGCCGGGAGTGTCGTCGATCTGCCGAATCGCTTCTTGCAGCTGAGAATCCAGCACAGTGCGGTCGGTGATCACCAGCACCGCGTCGAAGACGGGTCTGTTCCCGTCATCATGCAACACCGACAGTCGATGCGTCAGCCAGGAGATCGAGTTGGTCTTGCCCGAGCCAGCCGAGTGCTGGATCAAGTACTTCTGCCCCGACCCTTCGGTTTTCCCCGCACCGACCAGTTTGGTGACGGCATCCCACTGGTGAAATCGCGGGAACAGCATCGTCTCGGTGCGACGCTTCTGGTTGGTCTTGGGGTCAATCTTCTCGTCGATCTGCAGATGCATAAACCGTCCGATGATGTCGAGCCAGGTGTCTCGATCCCAGATCTGCTCCCACAGATACGACGCCGGTGAACCATTCGGATTGGCGGGATTACCCGCGTGTCCGCGATCTCCCCGATTGAATGGCAGAAAGTACGTCGAATCACCGGCTAGCTTGGTGGTCATCTGCACCTCGCTGTTAGAGACCGCAAAGTGCACGACTGCCCGGCGCCCGAACTCCAGCAGCGGCTCCCCCTTCGGTAGCCGATCCTTCTTGTACTGCCGCACCGCATCGGTGATGTTCTGGGTGAAGTCGGTTTTCAGCTCGACCGTGGCCACGGGTATCCCGTTGACAAACAGGACCAGATCGATCGCATTCGCGTTTCGCGACGAGTAGTGCACCTGGCGCATCACCCGAAGACGCACGGCGCCATAGCGTTTCGCAGTGGTCTCGTTGAGAGTGGTGTTCGGCTTGAACTGACACATCGAGAACTTGGCGTTGAGATCCTTGAACCCGTTGCGCAGGACATTCAACGTGCCGCCACCAGCCTTGAGATCCGCATCGAGTCGCTTCGCCAGTGTGGCCAACACCTTGGATTCGGCATCCTTACGCGCGTTGCCAGTCAGCTCGGGTTTGACGCGCTTCGCGAGCTCATCGGGCTGGGTATCGGCCAGCCAACCGAATACGTCCTCGGGGAATAGCGCCAAAGTCTTGTCGTATCCGGCATCGGTCGGTGAATAGAGCCAGCCGTGATCGGCCAGGTACTCGCAGATCTCAGTTTCGAGAACGACCTCGTGGTGCTGCGGCATATCAGATCATCTCCCGCATATCGATTTTGCCGGTCACCGCGTCGGTGATGAGTGCCGCCCGGTATTCGCGCTGCACGCGCATCGCCTGAACAACCTTCGCAACGAGCTCGTCAATCTGCGCAGTGTGTCGGTCGATGAATAGAACAATCTCTCGCTGCATGTCAAGAGATGGAAACCAGATCGGCGCAGCGCCCAGCGACTCGTGGTTAACCTTCGGCATCGCCACACGCATCGATGAATCCACGGCATAGTCTGTGAAAGGTCTCGACAAGAGAATGTAGAGAAGGAATCGCGGATCCAGAAGCCTTGATTTAGGTTCCAGGGCGTACATATCAGCGCTGCACAGTCCATCCACCGGCGCGATAGTGGCCTTGGCTAGATTTGGACGTATCTTGGAGTACACAACCTGGCCAGTGTGCACTAGGTACTTTCCGCTGTCCGCTCCCTGTTCTTCAGCCGTTTCGAGACTCAGGAGACGACCGGTGCCAGACTCAATGTGATTGGGCGCGATCAGAGGCAGCACCGCAAATTCGCGACGCTTTGGATCGACCTGACCGCCAACAATTCGGACGTGCCGCGAGAACCTGCTGATCGTCCAACCAGTCGCAACTGGGCCCAGCCATGGGACACCGGAGTCAGCCGCACTCACGGAGTCGTCAATTCCCCGTGTCACCGCATGAGTGATGGTGGCGATGCGATCTTCTTGCAGGGTCGCGATCAACTGCTCCTGCTTGGCGATCAACGCATCGATCTTCGCCGTCTCGCGGTCAAGGAAGTTTGCTATAGCCGTCTGATCAGGGCTCGGGGGCACCGGAACGCGAACTTGGGCGAAGTGTTCAATACTAAGCGTCTGTCCATCGCGAAGCTGGTTCGAAGTACTTCGCAACTCCTGGATGAAGCCAAGAGACTTGAGAAGGTAGCGAAAATAGCCTGCTTCTACAAGCGCACTAGGTTTAAGAATTGTATATGCGGGACTGATCTTTCCCGGAACCCTACTGAACTCAATTCCTCCCTGAAAGCTACGGAGGCTGATTACGAAGTCGCCTGCCTCGACGTGTCGCAGACCTTCCTGGCCGTGAATCACTTGTACGACTCGCGCGCCACGTCGCGACATGTACTCGTCTTGGTAGACAACTCCTTCATCTTGCGAGCTGGTTAGCTGCCGATCTTTCGGTCGCGCTCGCTCTTTGCGCACGCTGAACAACCACTTCGGGTTCTCGAGCCTCCAACCTGCTGGCAGCACTCCGAT
Source organism: Gordonia sp. UBA7860 (assembly GCF_002500165.1). Classification (NCBI taxonomy): domain Bacteria; kingdom Bacillati; phylum Actinomycetota; class Actinomycetes; order Mycobacteriales; family Gordoniaceae; genus Gordonia; species Gordonia sp. UBA7860. Next base: position 4,574 of record NZ_DLSO01000049.1, read on the forward strand.
CCATGGGGCGCCGTGGCAGTTTCCAGTGATCGTGCTCATGCCCCAACCTCCTTCAGCATCTCCTGGATCTCCCCAACAAGCTGCCGCAGATCCTTCTGAATCTCCTCCAGTGGGCGTGGCGGCACATACCGATAGAAGTGCCGGGTGAATGGAATTTCGTAGCCAATCTTGGTCTTGTCGTGATCGATCCACGCGTCCGGAACGTGCGGCAGCACTTCACGTTCGAAGTACTCCTCGATGTCTTCGGTGAGTGGCACGTTTTCGGTGTCGCGGAGCGCCGGATCAGGTTCGGGGTTGCCGTGGCGGTCGGTGACGACGTCGGCGGCGGCGTCGTGCTCGCCGATAGCCGACCAAATAGCTTTCAGGATCGGCGCGCCAGGACGCCCGAATCCGTTGTCAAGCAGCGATTCTTTGAGATCGGCAACGAATGCGTCGCGGTTGACCCATTCCCAATCAGCCAGATACGCCAGCGATTTGCGGATCGCGTCCTGCTCATCGTCGGGCAGCTTCGCGATGGTCTTCGCCGCGAGAACCGCGTCGATCTTGGCGTCATCGATGCGGAACGCGAGTTGCAGCGGCCGCTCGACCGTGATGGTGCGATAGCCGAAGTCGTCGTTGGCAAACACCTTCGACAGCGATGCCCGCTCGTCGGAACCCGGATCGTCGAGGCGCTCAAAGTAGAGCTCAAGGATCTGCTGGATGTCCTCGTCATCGCGTAGGTACTTGCGCTTCGATCCCAGCGATCTTCGCATCTTGCCGTACATGTCGACGGCGTTGATGAGCTGGACCGTTCCCTGCCGCTCCGCAGGCTTGTTGTTGTCGAGGATCCATATGTAGGTGGAGATGCCCGTGTTGTAGAACATGTCGGTCGGCAGGGCGATGATCG
>NZ_DLSO01000049.1:5666-9475 GCF_002500165.1 Gordonia sp. UBA7860
CCCCGCCGGTGAATAGCGGGGAACCGTTGAGGACGATCGCCAACCGCGATCCGCCCTCGCCGTTCTTTTTTACAGGCACCATCTTGGAGATCAGGTGCAGCAGAAACAGCAACGATCCGTCGGAGACGCGGGGCAGCCCGGGACCGAATCGTCCGGCGAAGCCGCGAACGCGATGTTCTTCGTCGACGGCGCGCTGTTGAGTCTTCCAGTCGACGCCGAACGGCGGATTCGAGAGCAAGTAGTCGAAGTGTCGGCCACGGAAGTTGTCGTCGGTGAGGGTGTCGCCGAGGTAGATGTTGTCGACGTCCTGACCTTTGATGATCATGTCGGACTTACACATCGCGTACGAGCGCGAGTTGATCTCCTGCCCGTACAACACGGGCCGTGCCTTGTGATTCATGTCCAGCAGGTGGTCGTACGCGGTGGAGAGCATGCCGCCGGTGCCCGCGGCTGGATCGTAGACGGTGCGGACGGTGCCCGGCTTGGTGAGCGCATCGTCGGCGGTGGCGAACAGCACGTCGACCATGAGGGCGATCACCTCGCGCGGGGTGAAGTGGTCACCGGCGGCAGCGTTGTTGGATTCGGCGAACTTGCGGATGAGCTCTTCGAAGATCAAGCCCATCTCGTAGCCGTTGACCACCTTTGGGTGCAGGTCGACCGCCGCGAACTCCTTGACGATCAGGTAGAGGCGGTCGGACTTGCTGAGCCGTTCGATGAGGTCTTCCATGCCGAAGCCCTCGAACACGTCGCGAATGTTCGGGGAGAAGTGTTCGATGTAGTCAACCAGGTTGTCGGCGATACCTTCGGCGTCAGAGGTCAACGCACGAAAGTCCCAGCGGGAAGTGTTGTAGAACGAGAGTTTGAACTTGGACTTGAGCACGATGTCCGGGTCGACCTTCGACTTCGCCAGCTTCGTGTGCTCGACGAGGACGTCGTGTTTGGTCGGCTCGAGGATGCAGTCCAGGCGACGGAGAATGGTGAACGGCAGGATCACGTCCCCGTACTGGTTCGGCTGGAACGGGCCTCGCAGCAGCTCAGCGATTTTCCAGATGAGGTTGGCGTTCGTCGTGCTCATGCGTGTGCAGCTCTCCCTTACTTGGCTGCCTCAGAATCTAGTGGGTCACGACGGTCGCCTGTAGGGGACTTCCGGGCGATCGACGAGCTTCACTCCGCAAGGGTCGTGGACTTTGCCACCCGACGCCGGTGCGCGGTGGCTCGTCATTCGTGGTGAGATCGGACGAACGCCTGTCGCTAATCAGATTCAAGTCCCGAGGAGTTTCGTTGTCCGATGCTGCGCCGAGCCCGGAAGAGCGCTTCGCCGAGCTGTCGACGATGCCCGAGTTCGATCTCGTTGCCGAGTTCTTGACCGACTATGGAACGACTGTGCTGACGGACGGACAACGAGATGTTGTCCGGTCATGGTGTGTCAGCGCGCTGCCCACAACTGGCGACCCGGACGACACACAGTTCCGCGCGTGCACCGTCAACGCGGGGCGGATGGAAGTCGTATACCTGCAAGTCCGTGTCGACACCGACGGGCGATGGCTCTTAGGGTGCATCTACGTGCGCCGTACCCATTTCCTCAAGTCGGTCGGTCATTCACTACCTGCGCTGCGCGAACTCTACGATGCCCTCGAATTCGATCCCGATGTGACTTTCAAAGCTGCAAGCCTCAACGACGTTCCGGACGCACTGAGGATCTATTTCGACCTGACAGACCCTGAGTCGGTGGCCCAACTCGAAACCCTGCCCTGGCGAGAGTCAGCACGAGTGCTCGTTGATCATCTGCGCTGCGGCGCTTTGATGCCGAAGTGGTCAGACGCCCACAGCCGAGATCTCGAGAACCTTCTGACTGGGCAATCCGAGACAAGCCTCTCAGAGGTGTAAGGCAAGCCGCGGAGCCGGATCACTGCGGTTCACTATTTGGCTTGCATAAGGGCAGACACAGGCTACCCTATGCTATTGTCCACAGCACAACTTCACACCTGGGTTCAGGCAGCCATCGCATCGCCCCCCCTTGCGTGCGCTGCAGTGACCGGACTCGTTCTGGTCATCATCGCCCTCAGCTTCGTACGCCATCTGAGCGAGACCGATTTCGAGCGACGAGGAGGTGCCGGCATGGACGATGACCCACAGCAGCCCCGAGCACACTGGCAGTATCTGTTGGAGACAATCTGGGCGATCGGCAGCGGCGCGTGCTCTACCGCTGCGATGGCTATCCTGAGCCCAGGTGTTTGAAGCTCACCGTCGGCCGTCGTCTGTCTTACGCGGGCTGCTTTCGCTCCCTGCGGCTCGCTGTGAAATCCATGCCTTCCTCATCTCGCGCAGCTTTCTGTTGTCGCCGGAGTGCCCATCCCGGCAAGCCTTCCATCGACTATCGACAACGACTGAAAGCGACTTGAACATGCCTGATTTGACCGGATCAAGCCCGGCACAAGCAACTCGCCTATGCGGTCGGCAAACCCGTCCCCATCCAGCGGCCTCAAAGCAGAAGAGTGACCAAGACGTTCGGCCTGTCGATGGGCGACCTTCTAGGACTCCTCGATATCTCTGAGGATTCCATCGCCAACGCTGCCATCTCGCGATCGGAGACCGGCGTCATTCTCGTGAGCCACGAACAATTCTGCAACCTCTTCCTCGCGATAGGGATGAGAATCCAATGCGATCATGACGTCGCCGAAATCACGGAGCTCAACGACCAAGACGTAGGGATCACGCCCTTCGCCACGAAAACCGTTACCACGCTTCCCTCGCCGATCTCGTATTTCAGGAAGCCTTCGAGATCCTCGACCACCATTGACTGTCGAATCAAGCACTTCGCGCTGTTAAGACGCCGAACTGCCCGCGCCTGCTCGCGCCCGAACGTACCATGCAAAAGGCTAAGGTCGGCACAATGGAATCCGACTTCGAAGCCGCGTTGGCTCGCGTCCGACGCGCAAACGAACACAGATGCACCCTGTGGGAGCTGGCCGCCGAGCATCTTGCCGATCGTCCGATCAACCAGAGGTTCGACGTCGGTGAGCACGAGGTACGCATACTCGCATCAGCATCCGCACGATTCCCCGTGCAGATGTCCGTCATCTTCGGAGAGTGGTTACACAATCTCCGATCTGCACTCGACGCAACGCTGTACGAGCTGGCAGTGCACGACACTGGCCAGAATCCGCCCTCCCAGGCCGGCCGCCGCCAGTTTCCTGTCGTGACCGACCCGAATAGCTCAGAAGGCCGGCGGTCGCTGGTCTCTCTCAGCAGACTCTCCCCTCACTCGTGGGCGCCCAGTTGCCTGGGATGGATTTCGACTTGCGTCGTGGTATCCACCGCGCGATCGACGCTGATGGTGACGCGAACGCCAACCTGGGTACCCATCGCGACCAACTCGTCCAGCGAAAATTGAGACAGTCTGCCCGCCATGAGCTCTGACACCCGTTGCTGGGTGACGCCGAGTTTCACCGCCGCAGCAGTCCCCGACCAGCCGAAGGACGCGATTTGATCGCGCACCGTACGCATCAACGCCGATCGCAGCCGCCTCGTTGGGACTGTCAGCGATGTCCTTCCACAAACTCATCGCTCCCCACTCTTTCCATCTCAACTCGCACCCGGACAGTCTTGGCAGGACTACAAGGCGGCCGCCGAATCCTGCCGACACTCGAGGATATGTAGACCGACTTCCTCATCAGCCTTCTGGGGCGAGAGTCGATAACGCGCATCTATCGCATTCGAAATACCCGATAGCGTTGAGCGCCACAACGTCCCACCACCTACGACATACTAGTTGAGATTGGTCCCACTGGCAGGTCCCCGATAACCGG
>NZ_DLSO01000108.1:0-654 GCF_002500165.1 Gordonia sp. UBA7860
CGATCACCGGCAGCGGTGCGTGGCCCTGCTGGGTGAGGCGGTCCTCGTTGGGGACGCGCTGGCCGGGCTCGGGGTAGGGGACGTTCTGGAAGAGCCCCGCCTCGGTGAGCTCCCGCAGTCGAGCCGATGCGACGGCGTCTGTGATCCCGACGCGGCGCGCGAACTCGTCGAATCGTGTTGCCCCGTAGAACGCTTCACGCAGGATGAGCATCGCGGATCGGGTGCCGATCACGCCCATGGCTTTGTCGATAGAGCACCGATTCGCCGTCCAGTTGTCCCTTTCGGCCAGAGGTCCACGTAACTCCATGCCCACAGTGTAGCTGACTTGACGCAGGCATAGTCAGCGGGTAAACAGTCTGACTATGGAAAGCAAAAGCCAGAGCGAACGGCGGCACGGCGCCGGTGCTCTTCTCGCGGTCGCGTGCGGCGCGCCGTTCCTGGTCGCCCTCGACCTCTTCGTGGTCAACGTGGCATTCGACGACATCGCCAAGGACTTCGGTGGCGCACGGCTGACCTCGGTCAGTTGGACACTCTCTGCTTACGCGATCGTCTATGCGGCACTCCTCATCCCGCTGGGCGCCGCGAGCGACAGGCTGGGCAACCGTCGCGGCTTCATCGGCGGGGTCGTCGTGTTCACCGCGGCGAGCGCGCTCG
>NZ_DLSO01000108.1:914-2836 GCF_002500165.1 Gordonia sp. UBA7860
TCACCGCGGCGAGCGCGCTCGCGGCATGCGCACCGACACTCGGCGTTCTCATCGCCGCGCGGGTGCTGCAGGCTGTCGGGGCGGCGGCGCTCACGCCCGCGAGCCTTGCGCTTCTGGTGACGTCGGTGCCACCGGAGCGTCGGGCGGGTGCCGTGCGCATCTGGGCCGCAACGTCGGGGATGGCGGCGGCGCTCGGGCCGGTCGTCGGCGGTATCCTCGTCGAATTCTCCTGGCGTGCAGCGTTTCTGATCAACGTGCCGATCGGCATCGCGTTCGTGATCGCGGCGGTCCGGGTCTTCGGACGCGACTCTGGTGTGCAGCAACAACGCTCCGGCGCTGCCGTCTCGATCGGAATGCTCACAGGCGCCGTGCTACTCGCGGCGTCGAGCGCACTCGGCGTCCTCTACCTGGTGCAGGGCGACGAGTGGGGATGGGGTTCAACGCGCGCGATCGCCGCGCTCGTCGCTGCCGTGATCCTGGGTGTGGCCTTCGTCTTCATCGATCGGCGATCCGACGACCCGCTGATCCCCACACGGTTGTTCTCGCGTCCTGAGTTCTCCTTCGGGACGGCAGCGATGTTGCTGTTCAGCGTCGCCTTCGCCGCCGGCTTGCTCGACGGAATCCTGTTGCTACAGAAGGGCTGGGGCTATTCGGTGATCCGCAGCGGTCTGGCCGTTGCGCCGGGTCCGCTGATGGTGCCCGTGGCGGCGGTGCTGGTCTCCCGGATGGCGCGGATGGTCTCGCCGTGGTTGCTCGCCGCCGCGGGAGCGGGCATGTGGGCCATCGGAATGGTGCTGATCGGAATCTGCACCGACGCGTCCGATCCCAACTACGCCGCCGGCTTCCTACCCGGTTGGCTCCTCGGCGGATTCGGTGTCGGCCTGGTCATTCCGGCGTTGATCGCCACCGCCACAGCCGGACTCGACGCCGCTATCGCCGGCCGCGGCAGCGCGGTGATCACGATGTCGCGACAACTGGGTACGACGATCGGCACCAGCGCGCTTGTCGCCATGCTCGGAGCGGGAGTCACAACGGGGACCTGGTGGGTCTGCGCGGCATTCGCCGCAGCCGCAACCATTCTCGCGCTCGGCCCGCTGGTGCGTCGCACGTCCGCCCAGGCTGAAGCGGTCGCGGCGTCGAACATCGGTTGATGCGGTCTTGCGGTCTTGGGCCTCGGGGTCGTAGCACCGCCCCGCCCGAACATAGTCGGGCACAGCATGATTCACCCTCACGAAAGGTATGAAGATCATGAACACAGCAGTCATCGTCGACGCCGTGCGCACCCCGGTCGGCAAGGGAAAGCCGACGGGCGCGCTACACGACGTACACCCGGTTGACCTCCTGGCTCATCCGCTGCGAGAACTACTGTCACGCAATGCAATCGATCCGTCCGACATCGACGATGTGATCACCGGCGTTGTCACGCAGGTCGGTGAGCAGAGCCTCAACATCGCGCGTCGCGGTTTGTTGGCGGCCGGCTACCCGGAGTCGGTGCCGGGCGTCTCGCTCGACAGGCAATGCGGCAGTGGTCAACAGGCCACCGCGTTCGCGGCGCAGGGCGTCATCGCGGGAGCCTACGACGTCGTGGTCGGTGCGGGCGTCGAATCGATGTCGCGGGTACCGATGGGATCGGCTGCCTTCGGCACCGACGACCTCAACGGCGTGGCCTTCGACGAACGGTACCCCGAAGGACTTGTCGGGCAGGGCATCTCGGCGGAGCTGATCGCAGCCAAGTGGGGCATCTCGCGCACCGAGATGGACGAGTTCGCCCTGCGCTCACACGAATTGGCCGCAGCAGCGACCAAGAACGGTCTCTTCGACAACGAGATCGTTCCGCTTGCGGGGCTGACCACGGACGAGGGGATCCGCGTCGGCTCGACGCTCGACACACTCGCAGGCGGCCCCCCGAGGTGGGTGATCGT
>NZ_DLSO01000134.1:0-649 GCF_002500165.1 Gordonia sp. UBA7860
CGGCACCGAGCCGCAGAACGGACTCATCACGACGAACACCGCCGAAAACGGCGGCGGCCGTGTGGTGGATGCGCTGTTCACCGGGTTGTACTCGTACGACGCCGACGGCAAACCCTCACTGGCGAACGCCGAGTCCGTCGACACCACGGACAACCAGAACTACACAATCCATCTGAAGAAGGACTGGAAGTTTACCGACGGAACACCCGTCAAGGCCGAAAACTACGTTCGCGCATGGAATTTCGGCGCAGCGACGAAGAACGCCCAACTTCAGCAGAGCTTTTTCGAGCCGATCGACGGATACGAGGCAGTCGCAGGAGAGGATTCGACCGCCGATCAGATGTCGGGCCTGAAGGTTGTCGACGACCACACCTTCACCGTTCGCCTGACGCAGCCCAACATCGACTTCAAACTGGGCCTTGGCTTCACGCCGTTCAAGCCGCTCCCCGACGTCTTCTTCACCGAGGGCGCAAAGGAATTCGGCGAACACCCCATCGGCAACGGCGCCTACAAGATGGCGGGGCCCGACGCGTGGCGCCACAACGTCCAGATCAACGTCGTACGCAACGACGATTACAAGGGACCCGACAAGCCACGCAACGGCGGGATCGACTTCGTCCTCTACTCCAGCCTCGACACCGCATACACC
>NZ_DLSO01000134.1:819-2138 GCF_002500165.1 Gordonia sp. UBA7860
ACCTCACCTCCGGCAATCTCGATGTCACGGACACGGTGCCGGTCAGTGCGCTCAACTCCTACAAAAAGGCGCTCGGCAAGCACGCACTGACCAAACCGACGGCGTCCAACCAGCAGATCGCGATCCCCTACTACCTGCCCCACTTCGCCGCGGGGCGCGAAGGAGAACTGCGTCGTGCGGCGCTCTCGATGGCGATCAACCGTCCGGAGGTCACCAAGGTGGTCTTCCGTGGTGCCCGCACGCCGTCGAGAGATTTCACGGCACGCTCCCTACCTGGATGGAACGGCGATATCCCGGGCAGCGACGTCCTCGACTACAACCCCGCCAAGGCCAAGCAGCTGTGGCAGGAGGCCAACGCCATCGCGCCGTGGAACGGCTCCTTCCAAATCGCCTACAACTCCGACGGCGATCACCAGGTCTGGGTCGACGCGGTGTGCAACCAGATCAAGAACACCCTCGGCATCGACTCGCATGGCGCTCCGCAGCCGACGTTCAAGCAGATCCGGTCGGCGATCACGAGCAAGACGATCAAGACCGCCGCGAGGACGGGCTGGCAGGGTGACTACCCGTCGATGCTGGAATTCCTCGCGCCGATCTTCGTGACGGGAGCCGGTTCCAATGACGCGCAGTACGTCTCGCCGGAGTTCGACTCGCGGCTGACCGCCGCGCAGCGTGCACGCACCGACGACGAGTCCTACCGGCTCACCAACGTCGCGCAGGAAACCCTACTCAAGGATCTGCCGAACATTCCGCTGTGGGACTACATCGGCGCCGGAGGCTCGGCGTCGGAGGTCACCGCGCAGTTGGCCTGGAACGGCTTGCCCGACTACCCGAACATCACCAAGGAAGCGAAGGAGTGACCCGGTGACCAGATATCTCCTCATCCGTCTGGGACAGATGGTGATCGTCTTCTTCGGCGCCACGTTCCTCATCTACGCCATGGTCTTTCTCGTCCCCGCTGATCCCATCGCGGCTCTCGGTGGCGGAAAACCCATGTCCCCGGCCCTGATTGAGCAACTACGCGCGCAGTATCACCTCGACCAACCGTTCTATGTGCAGTACTTCAACTACATCGGCGGGGTGTTCCACCTCGACTTCGGCACCTCGTTCTCCGGGCAACCGGTGTTCGACGTCATGAAGCGCGCCTTTCCGGTGACGGTCAACCTGACTCTGATCGCACTGGTCGTCGAAACGATCGGTGGCGTGGTGTTCGGTGTGATCTCCGGCCTGAACAAGGGGCGCTGGTACGACACCGCGATCCTGATCGTCACCCTCATCATCATCGCGATACCGATCTTCGTGCTCGGCTTCGTCGCGCA
>NZ_DLSO01000134.1:2373-2694 GCF_002500165.1 Gordonia sp. UBA7860
CGTGCTCGGCTTCGTCGCGCAGTACCTGCTGGGTGTGAAGTGGCATCTGTTCCCGGTCACCGTCGGCGGAAACCTCGACTTCTATCACCTCATCCTTCCCGGATTCGTGCTCGGCGCAGTCTCATTCGCCTACATCGTGCGACTCACGCGCTCGGAGGTCGCCGACAATCTGACCGCCGACTACGTACGCACCGCGTCGGCCAAGGGCCTTCGACGACCTCGCGTGATCACCGTGCACGTCCTGCGCAACTCACTGATTCCGGTCGTCACGTTCATCGGCACCGACGTCGGCGTGCTGATGGGCGGAGCCGTCGTCACCGA
>NZ_DLSO01000134.1:2880-3127 GCF_002500165.1 Gordonia sp. UBA7860
GGCATCTTCAACATCCCCGGCGTCGGCGGAACGATCTATCAAGCGGTCATCCGTGGCGAGGCCCCGACCGTCGTCTCCTTCGTCACGGTGCTCGTGCTGATCTACCTCGTCTGCAACATCGTCGTCGACTTGCTCTATGCCGCACTCGATCCGAGGATTCGCTATGCCTGAGACCCCACACACTGACGCGGCTCTGAACGCGTACCCCAGCTTCTTTCCCGGCCAGGACCGCTTCGTCGCCGACGCC
>NZ_DLSO01000052.1:0-4802 GCF_002500165.1 Gordonia sp. UBA7860
GCTGCAGCACCCACATCCTTCGATTCGACACACATTCTCTGCACACCGTCGACCCACACACGCTCACGTATGCAGTGTGCGGCCCGCCCAGTACTCCTTACGAACCTCCCGCTTCAGGATCTTGCCGGTGGAGTTTCGCGGCAACGCGCTCACAAAGTCAACGGTCTTCGGGATCTTGTAGCCCGCCAGCCGGCCGCGGCAGTAGTCGATGAGCTCATCCTCGGTGACGGCTCTGTCGGCGTTCAGCACAACCACGGCTTTCACCGATTCGCCCCACTTGTCGTCCGGAACACCGATCACCGCTACGTCGGCGACCGCCTCGTGTTCGACCACGACACGCTCAACCTCGACGGGGTACACGTTCTCGCCGCCCGTGATGATCATGTCTTTGACGCGGTCAGAGATGAAGATATGACCGTCGGGATCCATATGCCCGGCATCCCCTGTACGCAACCAGTCGCCCACCAGAGTCTCTGCGGTCGCCTGCGGATTACGCCAGTACCCGAGCATGTGCTGCTGAGACTTCGTCCAGATTTCACCCACGGTGTTCGGTGGAAGCGTATTGCCCTCGGGATCAACTACTTTGACGATGTTCTCCGGCAGTGCCCGACCCGCCGAGACCAATCGCTCGGGATGCGTCGCATCGCGATGATCAGCCGGAGTGAGAACGCTGAACACTCCCGACATCTCCGTCATCCCGTACACCTGATAGAAGTCGACGTCCGGCCAGGCTTTCAGACAGGCACGAATCGTGGGCAGTGGCATCGGCGAACCACCGTAGCCCAGACATCGCACCTCCGAATAGTCCCGCTTGTGCAGACGCCGCTCCGCGAGAAAGAACCCAGACACCGCCGGCACGAAGAAGGCGTGAGTCACTGCGCGCTCGACCATTTCGTCGAGAACGGCACTAGGAACCATTTCGCGCACGATCACCGTCTGGGCTCCCACGGACATGGCGGCGAGCGCCCACGACGAGCCGCCGACATGGAACAGCGGCATCGCCACCATGTTCACGGAGTCGCCGGTGAAGTGGAACCCGGCGACTGCGGCACGACTGTGGGCCGACAGACTGCGGTGCGTGAGCATCGCCCCCTTGGGGTGCCCCGTCGTCCCGGAGGTGTACAGCTGCAGGAAAGCGGCATCCGGTTCGAAAGGTGTCGCCACGAAAGGTTCACTCCCACAACCCAACCAGCGCTCGTACTCGTCGTCGGGACCACCGCTGACGATGACACGCTCAACCGTGGTGAGCTCGTCCCGGATCGCCGCTATGGTGTCAACGAACTCCGGCCCCGTGATGACGAGTGAGGCCTGCGCGTCGTTGATGATGTAGGCCACCTCCGCAGGTGACAGGCGAAAGTTGATCACCGCATTCGCGGCACCCGTCAACGACGCCGCCAGAGTGGTTTCGACGCATGCCACAGAGTTCTTGTCCAAGAATGCAATTCGATCTCCCGGCCGAACACCGGACGCCACCTGAGCAGCGGCGTTGCGTTCAATACGCTCACGGAACCGACTCCAGGTGAAGTGCCGATCGCCATCGATCACCGCCACATCATCAGGCTTCTCGGCCACCCAGCGATCGACAATGTCGATCATCGGAGTGACTGCCTCATTCGACGACGCCGCGTACGTCGACTCGGAGGTGAGGTCGTGCCGCAGGGTGGGGCTCTGAAAGGTCATACGGACTCCAAGCGTGAATTCTCCGGAATCAGAACCGGTTTGATGGCAGTTCCAGTGCGAAAATCCGCCAATGCGCTCGCGATGTCGGTGAAGTCGTAGGTGGTGATCAGTTCGTCGAATGGGAACTTTCCCTCTTGCCACAGCGCGATGAGCTCGGGGATGAACCGGTGCGGATCCGCATCGCCCTCGATCACACCGGTCAGCGTGCGTCCGAGCAGCAGATGCCCTTGATCGACGGTGATCTCGTTCTCGAGCTTCTGCAGACCGAGCGTGGCACACGCACCGGGCGACCGAAGCGACTCGAGAGCCTGGCGCACAACGACTCCTGACCCGACAGCATCGATCGTGTAGTCGAGTCCGCCCGTCAGTTGCAGGATCTCCCACACGAGGTCGCTGACCGCCGTGGGGTCATACGTATGCGTGGCCCCGAGCTTCCGTGCGACCGCCAGACGTTCGGCGTTCGGGTCGACGGCGATAATCGGATCACATCCCGCAGCCTTGGCAGCCATGACCGCTGCCAACCCAACCGTCCCGATCCCCCATACGCCGATGCTCTGCCCTTCACTGGGTCGGTGCACGTTGAGCACCGCGCCCGCACCGGTGAGCAAGCCACACCCCAGTGGCCCAAGGATTTCGATGGGCAGCCGGTCGTCGACCTTTACCGCATTCCGTGTACTGGCGACAGCGTGAGTCGCGAAGGAGGATTGTCCGAACCAACTTCCGTTGATTTCCCGTTCGCCACTGTGTAGCGTCGGCGTCCCGTCGAGACGGGTACCGAAGTAGTTGAGCGCGGCAAACAGCTCGCAGTACGCCGGGTGTCCTGATCGACAACTGGCGCACTCGTGGCAGTGGTCGAAGGTGAGCACCACGTGGTCGCCGATCCGTAATTCGGTCACTCCGCTTCCGACAGCCTCGACCACTCCCGCACCTTCATGTCCCACAACGAAAGGTGTTGGCAGCGGGACAGTTCCGTTGATCGCGGTGATGTCGGTGTGGCAGATGCCAACGCCTGCAACGGAGACGAGAATCTCGTCGGACTCCAGATCGGTCGGGTAGACCTCTTCGATGGACGGTTCATCACCGATTTCTGCAAAGACTGCGGCACGCATCCGACCGGAGCTCGGTATTGTCGACATCTCAGTCCTCTCTCGGTACGACGAGGTCGTACACCTTGTTCTCGATCCGACGGGCGAGATCGACGTGAACGAACTTCTCCTCGGTGTACTCGTCGAGCGCATGTGGTCCGAGCTCGCGTCCGTTGCCGCTCTGCTTGTATCCGCCGAACGGATACAGCGCATTGACCATGTGCCAGTCGTTGATCCACACCGTGCCCGATTCGATCTGGTCCGCGACGTCGAAGCCGCGTCGATATCCTCGCTCCAGACCCCGGCAGACAGTCCGTACTCGCTGTCGTTGGCGATCGCGACAGCTTCGGCCACGGTGCGATACTTGATGACGACGAGGACGGGACCGAAGATCTCCTCCTGTGCGATCGTCATGCAATTGTCGACATCGGTGAAAATAGTCGGGCCGAACCAGTTTCCGGAATCGAACTCTCCACCGCTCAGGCGCGCGCCACCGAAAGCCAGTGTTGCGCCCTCTTTCTTGCCCAACTCGACGTAATGCTCGATGCGCTGACGCTGTTCGGCAGAGATGATCGGACCCATGTCGGTGTCGAAATCGTCGGGATCACCTACACGAATGGCGGCCGCGCGTTCGACGAGCCGTGCGACGAATTCGTCGTGCAACGATTCCGGCAGGAGCAGGCGTGTACCTGATTCACACGCCTGTCCCTGGTAGAGGCAGAAGGCGAAGAGCGCTGCGTCAACCGCTTGCGAGAGATCGGCGTCGGGCAGAATGATATTCGCACCCTTGCCGCCGAGTTCGAGGGTCACCTTCTTGATGTTCACGGCCGACAGCTCGGTGATAGTGCGGCCCACCGCCGTTGAGCCTGTGAAGGCAACCTTGCGGACGTCAGGATGAGCGGCCAATCGCGCACCGACCACCTCGCCCGGCCCGGTCACGACGTTGAAGACGCCCGCGGGGATGCCCGCGTCGTCGGCCGCGCGAGCCATCTCGAGGAGAGTCAATGGCGTCTTCTCATCCGGCTTCAGAACGATCGTGTTGCCTGCCGCCAATGCGGGGCCGAACTTCCACACCGCCAGCAGCATCGGGAAGTTCCACGGGACGATGCCCGCGACAACCCCGAACGGCTCCCGACGAACGATCCCTGCCGCAGTGGTCGGATAGCCGAGCATCGGCCCGCTGCGCGTGAATTCGTAACTCGCCGCGAGATCGGCAAAGTACTGCAGATGCGAAATCGCGTAGCCGACATGGAATGCCATTGCCTGTCGTCGAGTCACCCCGTTCTCGGCAATATGCAGATCGACGAGATCGTCCATACGCTCGTTGAGGATCTCTACCCACCGCGACATCACCTTCGCACGTTCCTCCGGAGGCGTGTTCCGCCATTCGCCGTCACGGTGGGCCCGCAATGCCGAAGCAACTGCCCGGTCAGCGTCGTCGGCGTTGCCGAATGCGACGGTCGCCACCAACTCATCCGACGCCGGGTTGATCACGTCGGTGCTGACGGCCGAGTCGACCCAGTCTCCGTCGATGTACATCTGATAGTGCGACGATGTGGTCACGAATGCTCCTCTCTCACGCGAGAACCGTCAGGCGTTCTCAGCGTCCTTCGCCGACACCAGATCTCGATAGATCGGAAACACCGGCTTGGCGGCTGGGATGAGCTTGAGGATCTTCGACACCGGCCCCTTCGCCTTCACCTGCCCCTTGGCGAGCCCCACTGCGACGTTGTACTCCCCGCGCCAGAACTTGTTGCCGTTGTCCGCGGACATCGACATCCGCACATCCGGGGTCAGCTCGCTGTCGCCTTCGATGACCGCGATGGCCGGCTCCTTCAGGACAACGGTTATCGACGCATCGGGCGCCGAATAGTCCAGTCGGAGCACAATATTGGCCGCCCGCAGTGTTGACCCGACGCCGTCGACACCATCTGCATGCTTGAACACGCCACCGAGATACTCGTACACCTCGGATGCGTCAGCGAAGTAGCTCATCGTAGATCCCTCTCTCACCGGCGATCGGCCGCCCGATGTGTG